>NZ_JBFAKH010000028.1:0-98434 GCF_040655635.1 Streptomyces sp. NPDC050388 | reverse complement strand
CGCATGGTTGCTCCCTCCCGCGCCGTCTCCTGTCCACCGTCGCCCTCCCGGGGCTCCCCGGCAACACGGGACGCCCGCACCGCCCCGGATCCGTCGGTCCGGCCGCGGATGCGGGACGACGGCGACGGGACAGCGGCGTGCGGGGCGGCCGACCTGGCGACGGGGCCCGGGCGAGATGCCGGAGCGCGGCGGCGCCGGCGTCGACCGACGCTCACGAGCGGTGGCAGGGATGATCGGTGGCCGAGAGCGTCGATCACGACGGCTTCGGCGGTGCTCCGGTCCCAGCACCGTGGAACCGCTCTCGACGGGCATGGGCCGAGCGGGCACCGCATCGGGCCGACCGGCCCTCAGCACCGGCACGGAGACTCCTCCTTCGGCGAAGTGGGGTGACGAACGACGCCGGTCTCGTACCGTCACGGGGCACGGTGTCCGATCGATGAGCAAAGGAGCCTGAACGCGGAGCCCCCGCGGTGCGCACGTGACGGTGGAAACGTCGCCCGAGGCCCGGGCCCGCGGTGCGCGGTGCGCGGTCCGGCGGAGCCTGCCGGGTGTCCCCGCCGGTCCTTCGGGCACCCGGTCCGAGAACAGGGACGAACGAGGAGAGAGCATGCAGTTGTCATTCCTGGGACCGCTTTTCGACCGCCCCGGCCCCTGGGCCACGGTGTACTTCGACGCCGCACAGAACGACGAAGCGGGGGCGAAGCGGCGTGAGCTGTCCGTACGGGAAGCCTGCCGGGCCCTGGAGGAGGAGGGCGCCGACGCGGCCACCGTCCAGGCGGTGCGCGAGGCCCTGACCGACATCGGGCCCGCGGAGGACCCGGCGGGCCGAGTGGTCTTCGCCGCCGGAGGGGAGGTGGTGCTCAGCCGTCGTCTCTCCCGGTCGCCGCAGAGCCAGATCGCCTGCTGGGCCGCGCTGCCCCGGCTGACGCCGCTGCTGGAGCTGGCCGGCCAGGATCCGGACTGCCTGGTGGCCTACATCGACCGGACCGGCGCCGACTTCCAGCTGCGCGGGGACACCGGAGCACAGCATGTCGGGCAGACCGAGGGGCGGCAGTGGCCGGTTCACCGTACGGCCTCCTCGGACTGGTCCGAGCGGCACTTCCAGCTCAAGGTCGAGAACACCTGGGAGCACAATGCCGGGGAGATCGCTGAAGCGCTGACCTCGGCGTACGAGGAGTGCGGCGCCGACCTGGTGGTGCTGGTCGGTGACCCCCGTGAGCGGCCCGCGGTGCACGAAAAGCTCCCTGAGGCGGTCCGCGAGGTCACGGTGGAGACGGAGCACGGCGGCAGGGCCGCCGGTTCGTCCTCCCCCGTCCTGGAGGAGGCCATCGAGCGGGCGCGGCGGCAGTACACCCGCCGTCGCCTGGACGAGGCACTCGACCGCTTCCACGCCGGACGGGTGGGCACCGACCGGCCGACGGACGCGGTCGAAGGTGTCCCGGCCCTGGTCGAAGCCGCCCGGGAGCACCGCATCGACACACTGCTGATCCGGCCCGACGGGCCGGATCTGGGCCGTGAGACGTGGGTGGGCGATGAGCCCGACCAGCTGGCGGTACGCCGGACCGACGCGCGCAGCCTGGGCGAGGACGCCCCGATCCCCGTACGCGCCGACGACGCGCTGCTGCGGTCGACCGCGGTCACGGCCGCCGACGTGCTGGTCGTCCCGCCCTCGGACGAGGACGGCCCCGACGCACCGGCAGGCGGCCTCGGCGCCCTGTTGCGCTGGACGTACGAGCCGACCCCGGCCTGACGAGAGCCGGAGTGACCCGGGCCCCGGAGGCGTCCCGCAGGGCCGGTGCCCGCCCTTTCGCCGCCGGCCGTGTCCATCCGGTTCACCCTCCCGGAGCCGGGCCGTCGTCGGGGCGGGACCCGCATGCGGCGGGCCGGGGCCGGAGCGGGACGCCGTTGGCGCGCAGCACCTCGCGGACGTCCAGGATCAGGGGGAAGACCTCGTGGTTGCGGTCCTCGCCCTGTTCGTCCCACGCCCGCTGCTCGGCTTCGACGGCCATGCGGTCCTCGGCGAAGACGCGTTCGGCGAAGCGTCTGATGAACGGCCAGGCCAGGTGGAGCGCACCGGGGATCCCGGGCTTCTCGATCATGAGCAGACCGTAGGCGTGACACGTGCGCTGCGCGGCGTCCTCGGGCACGTACGCGACCCAGAGGCGGAAGGACGGCCGCTCGGCGTCCTCCGGGACCAGGTCGAGCGTCTGGTACGGGTACTCGGTGCGGATGGTCATGAGGTCGCAGGAGTCGCGACCCGTGAAGCCCTCGGCGGCCAGCAGGTTGGCACCCCGGTTCCGCTTCCCCCCGGCGTGGCTGAACAGGTACCGGGCCTCCACCGAGCGCGCGTCGGTCCGGCGGTCCAGCAGCTCGGGGCGGAGCCTGCCGACGACTCCGCGGTGGAGGAACTGGTGGTTCATGTCGAGCAGATTCTCGTGCATGAACGAGTAGTGGCAGCGCACGGTCCGGGAGAAGGTCATGGTCCGGTACCGCGGTGAGCCGAAGGCCGGCAGCTCGGGCACCGGAGTGGCCGCCGCTTTCTCCGGGTTGCCGGGGAAGACGAACACCAGGCCGTACGCCTCGCGGACGGGGTAGCCGTGCACGCCGCGCGGCGGCCGGCCGTCACCCTTCGACAGGTACGGGATCTGCGAGATGCGGCCGTCGCCGCGATAGGCCCACGCGTGGTAGCAGCAGCGGAGTGTCTCGCCCTCCACGACGCCCATGCTCAGCGGCACCTGCCGGTGGGCGCACCGGTCCTCCAACGCGTAGACGGCACCGCTTCGCCCGCGGTAGAGCGCGATGCGCTCACCGGCGAACGAGGTCGCGGCCACCCGTCCGGCGCGTACCTTCCTGGAGAGCGCGACGGGATACCAGAAATCCGGGTTCGCCCCGACCCGCCGGAGGTCGCTCGTGCCGGAGCGTGGATCGCGGTGCCCCGCGGACCGGTCGCTCCCAGCCCTGTCGAAGCCGGTGTCGGTCATACCTCTCCCTCGGACTCGGGCCATGCCATGGGGCAGCACCTCCATCCTGGTGGCGGTCCCGCCCCCGAGCCGCGCCCGGCGCGTCCGGACGGGTGAGGAGGCCGACGGTCCCGGGAGGGGGGCGGGAGGTCGGCGAAGGCGCCGATGGCGGAGGGCTCAGCGCAGAAGCAGTTGGGCGATGGCGAAGGTGCCGACGACGACGATGAAGGTCCGCAGGGCGGGTGCGGGGAGCCGGCGCCCGACCTTCGCACCGATCTGCCCGCCGATCGCCGAGCCCACGGCGATGAGGAGGACGGCTGTCCAGTCGTAGTCGGCGACGAAGAGGAAGAACAGGGCCGCAATGCTGTTGACGACGGCGGCGAGGACGTTCTTGACGGCGTTCAGACGTTGGAGGGAGTCATCGAGCAGCATGCCCATCAAGGAGAGGTAGATGATCCCCTGAGCCGCCGTGAAGTAGCCGCCGTAGACACTGGCGAGGAGGATCCCGCCGAGGAGGACGGGACCGCCGTCGGTCTTGGTGATCGTGCCCGTGCGCGCACGGCGCCGTTGGACGGCGGCGGATATGCGGGGCTGCAGCACCACGAGGACCAGCGCCAGCGCGACGAGAACGGGGACGATCGTCTCGAAGGCGGTCGCGGGGAGGGTGAGCAGCAACACCGCTCCGGTGAACCCGCCGACCGACGCGGCGACGCCCAGCCTCAGCACGAGGCGGCGCTGGCCCTCGAGCTCCTTCCGGTAGCCTATGGCGCCGCTGATGGACCCGGGGATCAGCCCGAGGGCGTTGGACACGGTGGCGGTCACCGGTGGCAGCCCGGTGGCGAGCAGCACCGGGAACGTGATCAACGTTCCCGAGCCGACGATCGTGTTGATGGTGCCGGCGCCGACCCCGGCGACGAAGACCGCCAGTGCCTCCCAGATGGACAAGGCCGTCTCCTTCACGATCGGTGAGCCGCCTCCCCGCCCGGAAGGTCGGGGGGCCACACCGATCATGCACGAAGGGCACTCGCCCCCGGTCGACGGGGGCAGTTCAAAGGCCCGCCGCGTGATCGGGGACGTAGATCTGGAGGTCACGTGGCGGGCGTTGGTATCCGGTGGACGGCGGGCGCTCCGGCAGCTCGATGACCGGGGGCGCCACCTCCTGGTAGGGCACGGTGCTCAGCAGGTGGGCGATCATGTTCAGCCGCGCACTGCGCTTGTCGTCGCTCTCCACGATGTACCACGGCGCCTCGGCGATGTCGGTGTGCACCAGCATCGTGTCCTTGGCACGGGAATAGGCCTCCCAGCGGGTGAGCGACTCCAGGTCCATGGGAGACAGCTTCCAGCGCCGCAGCGGATCCTCCAGCCGTTTGCGGAAGCGCGCCTGCTGCTCGGTGTCGCTCACCGAGAACCAGTACTTGCGCAGCAGGATCCCGTCCTCCACCAGCATCCGCTCGAAGATCGGGCACTGGCGGAGGAAGAGCCGGTACTCCTGCTCCGTGCAGAAGCCCATGACGTGCTCGATGCCTGCGCGGTTGTACCAGGACCGGTCGAACAGAACGATCTCGCCGGCGGCCGGCAGATGTTCGACGTAGCGCTGGAAGTACCACTGGCCGCGCTGGCGTTCGGTCGGTTTGGGCAGGGCCGCGATCCGCGCCACGCGCGGGTTGAGGTGCTCCGATATCCGTTTGATGGTGCCGCCCTTGCCCGCCGCGTCCCGCCCCTCGAAGACGACGACCAGCCGGGCGCCTTCCGTCCGCACCCACTCCTGGAGCTTGACCAGTTCCGTCTGCAGCCGCAGCAGCTCGCTCTCGTACACCGCACGGGACAGCTTCACCGTCTTCTTGTCGGCCATGCCGCCTCCACCGTCCGGTGACCCGTGCCGTCGACGGTCAGGTCACCTCGTCCAGGTCGAGCACCGGAGAACCAGAGCACCAGAGCGCCACCGTACTGACCGTCGGCGGAGCGTGCATCCGGCAGGTCGGCCCGGCTGTGGGCCGCGCCCCGTCCGACCCGGCGTTCCCGCGCACGCGACCCGCAAGGGCTCCCGCGCTCGCGGTCCTCAGCACCGAACAGCGGCCCTCGGCACCCGCACACCACGCCGGGGGTGGACACCGGGTCGGCACGGGGAGCGCGTACCGATCCGTGTCGTTGCCCTCCGGTCGTTCCGGGCCCGCGAAGATGGTTCTTCCGGCGGGTGACGCGAGGGCGGAGCGATGTGCTGGAGTGCGGAGGCCGACCTCGTGGCGGGCGTCGGTGTCGCGGCGGTCGGCGCGGCCTGCGTGGCGCGGGCGGACCGCGGCCTCGACCTTCCGCTGGCCGCGCTGCCGCTGCTGCTGGGTGCGCACCAGATGATCGAGGCGGCGGTCTGGGCCTCGGACGGAGGGACGGGTCCGGCCGTCCTGCTCTGGGCGGTCGTCGCCCTGCCGCTCCTGGCGCTCTGGGTACCGGTGGGCGTGTGGTGCGCCGCCCCGCGCCCCGCGCGGCGCGCACTGATCGTGCCGCTCGCCGCCGGTGCGGTGACGGCGCCGGCCCTCGGGTACGTACTCGCCACGCGTCCGGTGCGGGCGGAGGTCCGCGGGCACACCATCGGATACGTCCTGGACCTGCCGCACGCTCCACTGGCGGCCGCGGGCTACCTGGTGGCCACGGTCGGCGCGCTGCTGCTGTCCGGCGACCGCGGTCTGCGGATGCTGGGCGCCCTGGCCGCCGCGGGCGCGCTCGTCTGCTGGGCCCTGTGGCGGCTGGAGTTCGTCTCGACCTGGTGCGCGTTCGCCGCCCTGTGCTCGTTGGCCCTCTTCGGCTGGGTACGCGGACGCCACCCGGCGCGGACCGGCCCGGGTGAGCCCCGGTGAAGCCCACCGCGCCCAGCCCGCCCCCTCCCGTTCGACGGCGGCGGGACGTACAGTCACCGCGTGACGACCACCACCCCGCCGGTCACCCTCGACGACGTCCGTGCCGCCGCCGAACGGCTCGAAGGCGTCGCCCACCGCACGCCGGTCCTGCGCTCCCGCACCCTGGACGCGCTCGTCGGTGCCGAGGTCCACCTGAAGTGCGAGAACTTCCAGCGGGTGGGCGCCTTCAAGTTCCGCGGCGCCTACAACGCGGCCTCCCGCCTCACCCCCGAGCAGCTGTCCCGGGGCATCGCCGCCTACTCCTCGGGCAACCACGCCCAGGCCGTCGCCCTGGCCGCCAGGGAACTCGGCACCACCGCCGTCATCGTCATGCCCGAGGACGCCCCGCCCTCGAAGCGGGCGGCCACCGAGGCGTACGGCGCTCGGATCGTCACCTACGACCGGTACACCGGTGACCGGGTCGCCGTCGCCGAGGCCCTGGCCGCGGAGCGCGGCCTGGCGATCGTCCCGCCCTACGACCACCCGCACGTCATCGCGGGACAGGGCACGGCTGCGCTCGAACTCTTGGAAGAAGTGGGGGAGTTGGATGTGCTGCTCGCGCCGGTCGGTGGCGGTGGGCTGATCGCCGGAAGCGCCACCGCGGTCAAGGGCCTGTACCCCGGGGCGCGGGTGATCGGTGTGGAGCCGGAGGCCGGGGACGACACCAAGCGGTCCCTGGAGGCGGGACATCGCGTGAGCGTCCCGGTACCGCGCACCATCGCCGACGGCCAGGCGCTGCACACACCGGGTGAACTGACGTTCTCCGTCAACCGGCGGCTCCTCGACGGAATCGTCCTGGTCGGTGACGACGAGATCAGGGACGCCATGCGGTTCGCCTTCGAGCGGCTGAAGATCGTCCTTGAGCCGAGCGGCGCCACCCCCCTGGCCGCACTGCTCACCGGCCGCGCGGGTTCCCTCCCGCACCGGGTCGGCCTGATCCTCTCCGGCGGCAACGTCGACACCGCGCGCTTCGCCCGGCTCTGCGGCTCTCACTCCTGACCCCCGGCGCCCGAACGGCGTCCCCGGGGGGGCCGTGTTCGAGCCGAGGTGGCGCCGGTCCAAGTCCGTCGGCACGACCGGGGAACGGTCGGGAGCCGTCTGGTCATGGCATGGGAGTACCTGCTGTACACCGCGCGCCGCGCAGCCGCCTGAGCACGAGGGCGTCACCCGAGCCGTGTCCCACCGGCGTCAGTCGACCAGGACGACCTCCAGGGTGCGTGGGCCGTGGACGCCCTCCACCCGGTCGAGTTCGATGTCGCTGGTCGCCGACGGGCCGGAGATCCAGGTGAGCGGGCGGGTCGGGTCGAGGCGTTCGAGGGCGTACGGGACGGAGGGGACGACCTGGGCGGCGCGGACGACACAGATGTGGTGGTCGGGAACGAGGGTGATACGGCGGCGGCCCTGGTCGGGCGAGCCGTCCAGCACGATCGTGCCGGTCTCGGCGACGGCGACCGCGCAGGCGGTGATCACGCTGTCGACCCGGTCCAGCTCGTGCGGGGTGCTCTCCGCCCGGTCCGCGACCCGCGTCACGCCGGTCCGCGCGAGCCAGGCCTCGTCCAGTCCCGGCGGGACGAGGACCGACGACGCGCCGCGCGAGGACAGGAGCCCGGCGACGACCCCGGCCAGACCGGCGGCGTCGGTGCGGTGCACGACCGCCCGGTAGTCGGCCAGGTTCTCGGCGAGGAGGTCCAGCGTCTCCGCGACGGTCCGCTGCCCGTGCTCGCGCAGATACTCCCGGGCGACCGCCTGCTCGTACGGGGTGTCGTCCTTCGGTACGTCCGCCAGGGCGCGCCGCACCCGGCCCAGAATCCGCTCCCTGCTGCTCATTCGGCGGCTCCCTTCACGTCGTTCCCGCCCCGCGTACGCTGCCACCAGTCCCGGAACGGCTCGGCGGGGACCGGTGGCAGGTCCCGGGTCCCGCTCCACGCCCGGCCGGGGCCCGGCAGGGTGCGCGGGTGGAGGCGGCGGGTGCGGGAGGCGAGGCGCTGGCCGGTGCGCAGCGCACCCGGATACGTGAACGCCCAGCGCGCCGCGCGCATCGCCGCACGCTCGGCGGCGTGCCCCTTCGCGGGCCTGAGCACCACCTTGTTGCCGCCCCGGGTGACCTCGCCGCCCTCCACGACCCGTTCCCGCAGGTGCACCAGCACCTCGGGGATGTCGATGGCGACCGGGCACACCTCGTAGCAGGCCCCGCACAGCGACGAGGCGTACGGCAGGGACGCGTCGATCTCGCTCGCCGTGCCCCGCAGTTGGGGGCTGAGGATGGCACCGATCGGACCCGGATAGACGGAGCCGTAGGCGTGGCCGCCGGCCCGCTCGTAGACCGGGCAGACGTTGAGGCAGGCCGAGCAGCGGATGCAGCGCAGGGCCTGGCGGCCGACCTCGTCGGCGAGGGCGTCGGTGCGGCCGTTGTCCAGCAGCACGAGGTGGAAGGCGCGCGGGCCGTCCGCGTCGCTGGTACCGGTCCACATGGACGTGTACGGGTTCATCCGCTCGGCCGTCGAGGAGCGCGGGAGGGTCTGCAGGAACACCTCCAGGTCCCGCCAGGTCGGCACGACCTTCTCGATGCCGACGACCGAGATCAGGGTCTCGGGCAGGGTCAGGCACATCCGCCCGTTGCCCTCGGACTCCACCACCACCAGCGTGCCGGTCTCGGCGACCATGAAGTTGGCTCCGGAGATGCCCACCTTGGCGCGCAGGAACTTCTCCCGCAGGTGCAGCCGCGCGGCTTCGGCGAGTTCGGCGGGTGTGTCCGTCAGGCCCTCGGGCGCGGGACGGCCCCATGCACCCATCTCGGAGCGGAAGACGTCCCGGATCTCACCGCGATTGCGGTGGATCGCCGGGACGAGGATGTGCGAGGGCCGGTCCCCGCCCAACTGCACGATCAGCTCGGCCAGGTCGGTCTCGTAGGCGCGGATGCCCGCGGCCTCGAGGGCCTCGTTGAGCTCGATCTCCTGGGTGGCCATCGACTTGACCTTGACGACCTCCGACTCGCCCGTCTCCTTGACGAGTCCGGTCACGATCCGGTTGGCCTCGTCGGCGTCGGCGGCCCAGTGGATGGTGCCGCCCGCGGCGGTCACCGACTCCTCCAACCGCACGAGATGGCGGTCGAGGTGACGGAGCGTGTGGTCCTTGATCCGCTTGCCGGCCTCCCGCAGCTCCGCCCAGTCGGACACCTCCGCGACGGCCTTGGCCCGCTTGGCGCGGATGGTGTGCGTGGCGTGCCGGAGATTGCCGCGCAGGGTGGTGTCGCGCACGGCCTTTCGGGCGGCGCTCGGAAACGCGGGAAACGCAGGCATTCCGACGAACGTTCCACTCATACGGCCGGTTCCTCCTCCGTGCTCGCCAGGATCTCCGCGAGGTGCACCGGCCGCATACCGGTGCGCAGCCTGGTCATCGTCCCCCCGATGTGCATCAGGCAGGAGTTGTCCGCCGCGCACAGCACCTCGGCGCCCGTCGACTCGGCGTTGCGCACCTTGTCGGCGCCCATCGCCGCGGAGACGTCGGGGTTCTTCAGCGCGAACGTGCCGCCGAAGCCGCAGCACTCCTCCGCTGCCGGCAGCTCGACCAGCTCCAGCCCCCGTACGGCCTCCAGGAGGCGCCGGGGCCGCTCGCCGAGCCCCAGGGAGCGCAGCCCGTGGCAGGTGGGGTGATAGGTCACCGTGTGCGGGTAGTACGCGCCGACATCCGTCACACCCAGCACGTCCACGAGGAATTCCGTGAGTTCGTACGTCTTCGGCACCACGGGCGCCAGCGTGGCCGCGAGGGCGTCCCCGCGTCCCTGGGCACGGGCCCGCTCACCCATCCGCGGATACAGCTCCCGCACCATCGCCCCGCACGACCCGGACGGCGTCACGATCGCCTCGTAGTCCCGGAAGACGTCGGAGAAGTGCTCGGCGAGGGGTTCCGCATCGTGCCGGTATCCGGTGTTGTAGTGCGCCTGCCCGCAGCAGGTCTGCGCCATCGGGAAGTCGACCTCGACGCCCAGCCTGGTCAGCAGCTTCACGACGGCGCGCCCGGTGTCCGGATACAGCGTGTCGTTGACGCAGGTCAGGAACAGGGCGACACGCATCGCGGCTCCTTGTGGATCGATCATCGGGTGGATGCAGGGTAGTGCGCGGGCGCCGCTCGGGGGAGACCCCGGTCAGCCCCGGGCGAGCCGGGCGCGAGCGGCCTCCCACCGCCGCGTTCCGCCGCGCGGTTCGTACCGCGTCAGCAGCTGGGTGCGGGTGAGCAGGCGCCGCATCCCGGCCAGGGCGCCGGCCGGTCCGCGCACACCGGCCTGGACGAGGACGTTGCCCAGCGCGGCCGCCTCGGTCGGGCCGGCCACCACCGGCAGCCCACAGGCGTCGGCGGTCAGCTGGCACAGCAGGGCGTTGCGGGTCCCGCCGCCCACGATGTGCACGACGTCGACCGACCGCCCGGCGAGCCGCTGGGCGTCCTCGACCGCGCCGCGGTGCGCGAGGGCGAGCGAGTCGAGGATGCAACGGGTGATCTCGGCGGGGGAGCCGGGCACCGGCTGCCCCGAGACACGGCAGGCCCCGGCGATCCGCTCCGGCATCCGGCCCGGCGCCAGGAACGCCGCGTCCCCCGCGTCCACCACGGACCGCAGCGCCGGCACCTTCGCCGCCTCCGGGAGCAGCGCCCCCAGGTCCGGATCGCCCCAGGCCCGTACGCACTCCTGGAGCAGCCACAGGCCCATGATGTTGCGCAGGTACCGGACGGTGCCGTCCAGTCCCAGCTCGTTGGTGAAGTTGGCGGCGCGGCTCTCCTCGGTCAGGACCGGCGCGTCCAGTTCGAGACCGGCCAGCGACCAGGTGCCCGTGCAGATGTAGGCGAACCGCTCACCGGTGGCGGGCACGGCGGCCACCGCGGAGGCGGTGTCGTGCGAGCCGACCGCCGTCACCGGGACGGGGCCGGCCAGCCCGGTCTCCTCCAGTACCTCGGGCCGCAGCGCTCCTGCTGGATCGCCGGGGTGACGCAGCGGGGCGAACAGGGAGAGATCGACGCCCAGCCGCTGTGCGACTCCGTGGGACCAGTCGCGGGTGCGCGGGTCGATCAGCTGCGTGGTCGAGGCGTTGGTCAGCTCCGTTCCCTGCTCACCGGTGAGCCAGTACGTCAGCAGGTCCGGGATCAGCAGCAGCCGTCTGGCCTGTGCCAGTTGGGCCGTACCGCGGGCCGCCGTCAGCTGGTACAGGGTGTTGAACGGCGCGTACTGCAGACCGGTCGCCGCGTACAGCTCCTCGGCGGGCACGCTCGCCCACACCTTCTCCGCGACCCCCTCCGTACGGCGGTCGCGGTAGTGCACCGGGTTGCCCAGCAGCGCCCCGTCCGCGTCGAGCAGGCCGTAGTCCACGGCCCAGCTGTCGATGCCGACGGACGCCGGCCCGTCGCCCGCCGCCCGCAGCCCGTCCAGCACTCCGGCGTACAGCCCGAGGATGTCCCAGCGCAGCCCCTCGGGCATCCGCACGGGCCGGTTGGGGGAAGCGGTGGACCTCGGTCAGCTCCAGGCTGTCGGGGCCGACGCGGCCGACCATGACACGCCCGCTGGACGCGCCGAGGTCGACCGCCGCGTACGGCCGCACGGCGGCGCTCACCGCAGGAACGCGGCGGCGACGCCGGCGTCGACCGGGACGTGCAGGCCCGTGGTGTGCGTGAGGTCCCCGCCGGTCAACGCGAAGACGGCGGCCGCGACATGCTCGGGCAGCACCTCCCGCTTCAACAGTGTGCGCTGTGCGTAGAACTCGCCCAGCTTCTCCTCGGGCACCCCGTACACGGCCGCCCGCTGCGCGCCCCAGCCGCCGGCGAAGATGCCCGAGCCGCGCACCACACCGTCCGGGTTGACCCCGTTGACGCGGATGCCGTGCTCACCCAACTCGGCGGCGAGGAGCCGTACCTGATGGGCCTGGTCGGCCTTGGTGGCCGCATAGGCGATGTTGTTCGGACCGGCGAACACGGCGTTCTTGGACGCGATGTAGACGATGTCCCCGCCCAGCCCCTGCGCGATCATCACCCGGGCCGCCTCACGGGAGACGAGGAAGGAACCGCGGGCCATGATGTCGTGCTGGAGGTCCCAGTCGCTCGCGGACGTCTCCAGCAGCGGTTTGGAGATGGAGATCCCGGCGTTGTTCACCACCAGGTCGACCCCGCCGAAGGCGAGCACCGCCGCCCGGAAGGCCTCGGCGATCCGCTCCTCCGAGGTGACGTCGACGGTCACGGCGACGGCCTTGTCGGATCCGCCCAACTCCTCTGCCACCGCGGCCGCGTTGTCCCCGTTCAGGTCCGCCACGACGACACAGGCGCCCTCGGCCGCCAGGCGTCGCGCGATCGCCTTCCCGATGCCGCTGCCGGCGCCGGTCACCAGCGCCACCCGGGTGGCGAGCGGCTTCGGCTCCGGCATCCGCCGCAACTTGGCCTCCTCCAGGGCCCAGTACTCGATGCGGAACTTCTCCGACTCCTCGATCGGTGCGTAGGTGGAGACCGCCTCGGCGCCGCGCATCACGTTGATCGCGTTGACGTAGAACTCGCCGGCCACGCGCGCGGTCTGCTTGTCCTTGCCGAAGCTGAACATGCCCACGCCGGGGACCAGCACGATCGCCGGGTCGGCCCCGCGCATGGCGGGGGAGTCGGGCAGGGCGTGGCGCTCGTAGGAGGCGGCGTACTCCTCGCGGTAGGCGGCGTGCAGTTCCGCCAGTCGGGCCACGGCCTCGTCGAGGGGGGCCGCCGGCGGCAGGTCGAGGACGAGCGGCCGGACCTTGGTGCGCAGGAAGTGGTCGGGGCAGGAGGTGCCCAGCGCGGCCAGCCGCGGGTGCTCGGCACGGGCCAGGAAGTCCAGTACGGCCTCGGAGTCGTCGAAGTACCCGACCTGCGGCCGGGTCCTGCGAGGCGACGGCACGGACGTGCGGCGCGAGGGCGGCGGCCCGCTCCCGCCGTTCACCCTCGGGCAGGGCCTCGTACCCGTCGAGCACCGGTCCGAACGGCTCCGGTCCGCCACGCTCGGCGAGGAACCGTTCGGCGGTGCGGATGATGTGCAGCGAGTTGCGCTCGCACTCCTCGGAGGAGTCGCCCCACGCGGTGATCCCGTGTCCGCCGAGCACGCATCCGACGGCCTGCGGGTTGGCCTCCTTCACGGCGGCGATGTCCAGCCCGAGCTGGAAACCGGGCCGCCGCCACGGCACCCATACGACGGTGTCGCCGAAGCACTCGGCGGTCAGCTCCTCCCCGTCGGCGGCGCAGGCGAGCGCGATCCCGGAGTCGGGATGCAGATGGTCCACGTGGGCGGCGTCGACGCCCTCGCCGAGGCCGGACTCGGCCCGGAGCGGCTGCGCGAGCTGCCCACCGACCGCCTCGACGTCGCCGCCGGACGGGACGCGGGCGCCAGGCTGCTCGGCCTCGCCGACCGCCCCACCGCCGTGTTCTGCGCCAACGACCTGCTCGCCCTCGGCGTGCTCCAGGCCATGTACGCGGCCGGCGTCGGCGTCCCGGACGACCTGGCGATCGTGGGCTACGACGACATCGAGTTCGCCGCCGCCGCGGCCGTCCCCCTCACCTCGGTACGGCAGCCCGCCGTCACCATGGGCGCCCTGGCGGCGGAGCTGCTGCTGGAGGAGACGGAGGCCGGGACCGCGGCCGCGCCCCACGAGCACCGGAGGGTCGTCCTGCGCCCGGAACTCGTGGTCCGGCGTTCCAGCCTGTCGGCGCGTTGACCGATGCACGGAAAGACGCGGAAAGAACTGCCTGGTCCCGGGCTCGAAGGCCGGACGGACATGTGTTGGACTGGGTCGCGAACCGACCATCCGTTCGTCCCGGGAGTCCCGTTGACCGTCAGCTACCGCCAGCCCGGCGTCGTCCTCACCGACCGCTGCTTCACCGTGCCCCTCGACCACGACGCCCCCTCCGGGGAGACGATCGAGCTGTACGCGCGTGAGGCCGTCGCCGCGGACAAGGCGGGCCAGGACCTGCCGTGGCTGATCTACCTCCAGGGCGGCCCCGGCTTCGGGGCGAACCGTTTCATCGGGCAGCAGGCCTGGCTCGGCCGGGCCCTGAAGGACTACCGGGTCCTGCTGCTCGACCAGCGCGGCACCGGCCGCTCCACCCCCGCCAACCGGCAGACGCTCCCGCTGCGCGGCGGACCGGCCGAGCAGGCCGACTACCTGGCCCGTTTCCGCGCCGACTCGATCGTCCGCGACTGCGAGGCGATCCGCCCCCAGGTCACCGGCGGCGCCCCCTGGACCGTCCTCGGCCAGAGCTTCGGCGGCTTCTGCACGGTCGCCTACCTGTCCACCGCTCCCGAGGGCCTCGCCACCGCCGTGATCACCGGCGGCCTGCCCTCCCTGGACGCCCGTCCCGAGGACGTCTACCGGGCCGCCTACCCGCGCGTCGAGCGCAAGGTCACCGCCCATTACGCCCGCTACCCGCAGGACGTCGAGCGCGCCCGCCGGATCGCCGACCACCTCCTCACCCACGAGGTCGTCCTCCCGAACGGCTACCGGCTCACCGTCGAGGCGTTCCAGTCCCTCGGCATCCTCCTCGGCAGCGGCGACGGCAGCCACCGACTGCACTACCTCCTGGAGGACGCCTTCGTCCGCACCCCGGCGGGCCCCGCGCTCTCCGACGCGTTCCAGGAGCAGGTGCAGGGCCTGCTGTCGTACGCGGGGCACCCGCTGTACGCGCTCGTCCACGAGTCGATCTACGGTCAGGACGGCCGGGCCACCGCCTGGTCGGCCGATCGGGTGCGGGCCGAGTTCCCGCAGTTCGACGCGGCGAAGGCACTCGCGGGCGACGGACCGCTGCTGTTCACCGGCGAGACCGTCCACCCCTGGATGTTCGACTGCGACCCCGCGCTGCGCCCGCTGCGCGAGACCGCCGAACTGCTCGCCGCCCGCACCGGCTGGACGCAGCTGTACGACCCGGCCCGCCTCGCCGCCAACGAGGTCCCGGTCGCGGCGGCCGTCTACCACGACGACATGTACGTCGACACGGACCACTCCCTGCGCACCGCGCGGGCGATCCGCGGCCTGCGCACCTGGGTCACCGACGAGTTCGAGCACGACGGCGTACGCGCGGGCGGCCCCCGCGTGCTGGACCGGCTCCTGGCGCTGGCCCGGGGCGAGGTGTGAGCGCGGGGTGAGGCGCGACCCCGGTGCTCCCGCGTGGGCCCCGGGAGCGATGTCGGTGGTACGGGTTAGTCTGCGGACATGACCGAGGTGACGTTCGCTCAACTCGAGCCCATGCCCGACGACTGGCGGCGCGCGCTGGCCGTGGTCGCCCACCCCGACGATCTCGAGTACGGCTGCGCCGCCGCGATCGCGACCTGGACCGACGCCGGCCGCGAAGTCGCCTATGTGCTGGCGACCCGCGGCGAGGCGGGCATCGAGACCCTGGAGCCCGCCGAGGCCGGCCCGATCCGGGAGCGGGAGCAGAGGGCGAGCGCGGCCGTGGTCGGCGTGTCGACCGTGGAGTTCCTGGACCACCGGGACGGCGTCATCGAGTACGGCACCGCCCTGCGCCGGGACATCGCCGCCGCCATTCGCCGCCACCGCCCCGAGCTGGTGATCACCCTGAACCACCGGGAGACCTGGGGCGAGACGTTCTGGAACACCCCGGACCACGTGGCGGTCGGCCGCGCGGTGCTCGACGCGGCCGGAGACGCCGGCAACCGGTGGATCTTCCCGGAACTGACCGAGCAGGGCCTCGAACCCTGGAACGGGGTCCGCTGGGTCGCCGTGGCAGGCTCCAGCATGCCCACCCATGCCGTGGACATGGCCGCCGGCCGGGAGCGGGCGGTGCGCTCCCTGCTCGAACACCGCACCTACCTCGAGGCGCTGACCGACGAGGACCCCGAGGCATACGTACGCGGCTTCCTGACGGGGGACGCCCGGGAGTCGGGCAAGCGGTTCGGGGGCCGGCCGGCGGTCACCTTCGAACTGTTCCCCCGGTGACGGGCGGCGGCATGGACGACGGAAACGCCGGGAGAGAGAAGGACAAGAAGGACGCGAAGGACGAGAAGGACGCGAAGGACGCCGAGAAGGGCGGGTTCGCCCCGGACGCGCTGGCCGGGCGCTTCGAGGCGCACCGCGGACACCTCAAGGCGGTCGCCTACCGGATGCTCGGCTCGCAGACCGAGGCGGACGACGCGGTCCAGGAGACCTGGCTGAGGCTGAGCCGGACGGAGGACGCCGCCGCCATCGGCAACCTCGGCGGTTGGCTGACCACCGTGACCGGCCGGATCTGCCTGGACCTGCTGCGGTCCCGCACCGCCCGCCGCGAGCAGCCCATCGACGAGACCTTCGTCCCGGACCCGGTGGTCAGGCCCGTCGCACCGACCGACCCGGAGCAGGAGGCGCTGCGGGCCGACTCCGTCGGTGTGGCCCTGCTGGTGGTGCTCGAGTACCTGGAACCCGACGAACGCCTCACGTTCGTGCTGCACGACATGTTCGCCGTGCCCTTCGACGACATCGCCCCGGTGGTGGAGCGCAGTCCGGCCGCCACCCGGCAGCTCGCCAGCCGCGCCCGCCGCCGGGTGCGGGACGCCGCCCCGTCGTCCGAGCCCGACCTCGGCCGGCAGAAGCAGGTGCTCGACGCCTTCATGGCGGCGGCACGCGGCGGTGACTTCGAGGCACTCGTCGCCGTCCTGCACCCGGAGGTGACCCTCAGGGCGGACGCGGGCGCCCTGGTCCGTGGCGCCGCGGGCTCGAAGGCCCTCCGAGGCGCGCGGACGGTGGCCGAGTCGGCGCTGCTGTTCGCCCGGCACACCGCGGCGGCGCGTCAGGTCATGGTCAACGACTCCCTGGGCCTGATCAGCGTCGTCGACGGCATACCCCGGTCGGTCATGGCCGTCACCATCACCGACGGTCGCATCACCGGCATGTACATCCTGGCCGACCCGGAGCGGCTCGACCGACTGGAGGTGCCCGGTCCCGGAGGGTGACCGCCGCACCGGCGCCGCTCTCCCGTTCCGTATGCTGAACGGCATGCCAGAGGAGAAGACCGGCCCGCCGGGACTGCGCGGCGACTGCGGGGAGTGTTTCGGGCTGTGCTGTGTCGCCCTGCCGTTCACCGCGTCCGCCGGCTTCGCGGTGGACAAGCAGGCCGGCGAGCCCTGCCGGAACCTGCGTGCGGACCACCGCTGCGGCATCCACGCGCGGCTGCGGCAGGAGGGATTCAGCGGCTGCACGGTCTACGACTGCTTCGGCGCCGGGCAGAAGGTCTCGCAGATCACCTTCGGCGGACAGGACTGGCGCACCGGGCCGCCGGAGCGGGCCCGCCGCATGTTCGACGTGTTCCCGGTCGTCCGGCAGCTGCACGAGCTGCTCTGGTACCTGACCGAGGCGCTCACCCTGCCCGCGGCGCGTCCGGTCCACGCCGAGCTGCGCCGGGCGCTGGAGGAGACCGAGCGGCTCACCCGCGGGACCCCTGACGAACTGGGCGCGCTGGACGTGGGCGCCCACCGGCAGGACGTCAACGTGCTGCTGCTGAGGGCGAGCGAACTGGCGCGGGCCGGGACGCGCGGGCGCAGGAAGGACCGCCGGGGCGCGGATCTGATGGGTGCCCGTCTCAAGGGGGCCGATCTGCGCGGAATCAGTCTGCGGGGCGCCTACCTCATCGCCGCCGACCTCACCGGCGCCGATCTGCGGGACGCGGACCTGATCGGCGCCGACCTGCGCGACACCGACCTCACGGACGCCGATCTGACCGGGGCGTTCTTCCTCACCCAGCCCCAGCTGAACGCGGCCCGGGGGAGCGCCGGCACCAGACTGCCCGGGTCACTCACCCGTCCCGCGCACTGGACGGCGGTGCGCTGACGGCGCGCCGGCGGGGCCGGGCGTCCCTGCCGCGTTCGACGCCCCGGACGGCCGCGCCGTCCGCCGCTCCGGGCGCAGCCGCAGTCCCTCCGGCATCAGCGTGAGCCGCTCGGTCACGCGCAGCCGGTAGTCCGGATCGGGCCGCAGTTCGTAGCGGCGCAGCAGCAGTCCGAGCACCAGCGTCGCCTCGTGCAGCGCGAACTGCCGCCCGATGCAGGCCCGCGCCCCCGTGCCGAACGGCTTGAAGGTGTGCGGGGGCCGGGACCGTACGGCCGGTGCGTCGAACCGGTCCGGGTCGAACCGCTCGGCGTCGGGTCCCCACACCCCGGGGTCCCGGTGCAGCATCGGGGTCAGCACCAGCGTCCACGCTCCTTGCCGCATCGGGTGTTCCCCGGCCAGCACCGTGTCCGCGCGGGCCTCCCGGGCGAAGGCGGGCGCGGTGGGCCACAGCCGCAGCGACTCGTCGAGCACCCGGCGGACGTACCGCAGCCTGGCCACCTGCTCGTAGTCCGGCGCGGCCGCGGAGCCCCAGACACGGTCCACCTCGGCGCGGGCACGGGCCGCGACGTCGGGGTGCCGGGAGAGGTGGTGCAGGGCGAAGGAGAGCGCGCCCGAGGTGGTCTCGTGACCGGCGATCAGGAAGGTGATGACCTGACGGCGGACGTTCTCGGGCGACAGCCGCTCGCCGGACTCGGGGTGCGCGGTGTCCAGCATCCGGTCGAGCAGATCGCCCTCCCCGCTGCCGCCGGCGGCGCGCCTGGCCCGCACCACGTCGTCGACGATGCGGTTGAGGTGGACGATGTCGGCGGCGTTGCGCCGGCTCGCGCCCCGCAGCAGCAGCGGGGCCAGCGGCGCGGGCACGGAGTTCTGCCGCTGCGCGTAGGCGAGCGTGCCGACCATCGCGGTGACGAAGGGGTGGGGACGGGACCGTTCGAACGAGCCGAAGTCGTGCCCGAACCCGGTGCGCGCGATCGTCTCCAGCGTCAGCCTGGTCATGTTGCCGGGCACGTCCACGGTCCGGCCCGCACCGGCCGCGCGGTCCCAGTGGTCGGTCAGCCGCTCCGCCACGGCCAGCATCATCGTGTGATAGCGCGCCATGGCCTCGCGGTTGAACCCGGGGGCGAGTACGTCATGGGCGAGTTGCCAGTTGGGTTCGTGGTTGTACGCGGTGAACAGGCCGTCGCCCGCGACCGGCCGCAGATTGGCCACGCCCAGCCCCACGTGCTTGGCGAAGCGCGCCTCGTCGGCCAGATCGGCCACCAGGTCCGCGCCCCACACGAACACGAACTCCTTGCCGAAGGCGTTCCGCCGGAAGATCGGTCCCAGCCGGCGGGCGTGGCGCATCGAGTCCTGCAGAGGAGTCCGCCGGTTCGAGCCGAGGACGTCCCCGAGGAGGGGGACCCGGTGGGGAGGACGGGGGATGCGGTGCAGTTCGGGCCAGCCCTGCTCGGCACTGCGAAACCCCTTCGGCAGTCCGGTCGGTGTCGTCGTTTCCGCCATGCGGTCTCCTTCGATCCGGCGAGCGCCTGCGACGCGGCGTGGCGCGTCGTCCGTGGGACGGCGTGGTGCGGTGCGCCGGGAGGTGCGGGAAGCACGAGACGTGTTGTACGCGGGTTCAATAGGGCGTCCCAGTCTGGTCCGGCGGTTGAACCGGCGTCAAGTAAGGTGCGGGGATGGCCGCGAACGAGGGCGGGGGCGGGCGCACGCGCCGCCGGCTCAGTACCGAGGAGCGCCGCGAGCAGCTTCTGTCGGTCGGGGCGCGGCTGTTCTCGGAGAGTCCGTACGACGACGTGTGGATCGAGCAGGTGGCCGAGATCGCCGGGGTGTCGCGAGGGCTGCTGTACCACTACTTCCCCACCAAGCGGGACTTCTTCGCGGCGGTCGTCGAGCGCGAGAGCGAGCGGATGCTGCGCATGACGGCGGCGGTGCCCGGCGCCCCGGTGCGCGGGCAGCTCGCCTCGGGGCTCGACACATACCTGGAGTACGTCCAGGAGCACGCGCACGGCTACCGCGCCTTCCATCGTGCCGACGCGGCGGGGGACCAGGCGGTACGCCGGGTCTACCGGCGCGCTCTGGCCGCGCAGGAGCGGCAGATCCTTCAGGCGCTGGCGGGGGACCCCGAGTTCGGTCCGCTGCTGAGAGGGCGGCCGGACACGCGCCTGGCCGTGCGCGGCTGGCTGGCCTTCACCACGGCGGTGTGCCTGGAGTGGCTGCGCGGTTCCGAGTTGAGCCGCGAGGAGGTGCGCGATCTGTGTGCCCGCGCGCTGCTCGGTGTCCTCACGTCCTGAGGAGGTGCTGAAAGGTCTCGCACAGGTCACGCCACCCGGTTGGCGTGCGCCCCGATCTTCGCTAGGTTAGGCAAGGCTTGCCTAATGGGAGGTTCGAGGATGGGTGACGACACGCACGTCTGGACGGCCGAGCCCGGCGCGGCGGAGCGGGCCCGCTCCGTGCTCGCCGCCGCATGGTCCTGCGCGGTGACCGCGGAGGGCTTCCGGGAGGAGTTCGTCGGTGCGCGCGGGGTGAGCGACGACGGCCGCGTCCTGCTGGAGGTGCCCGAGGAGAGCGCACTGCTCACCGCCGTGATCTGCGCGCCCCGCGGCGAACCGTCCGCCGTGCTGGAGTTCGCCGACGTCGCACCCGTCCCGGTTCGGAAGAGGATCCGTGCCAGGCTGTGGCTCGCGGGCCGGTTCACCGCCGAGGACGGCCGGCTCGCCTTCCGGGCCACGCGTGTGGTGCTGCGGCAGGCGTCCGGAGCCGTCGTCGTCGACCCGGACGAGTTCGCCGCGGCACGCCCCGACCCGCTCGCCACCGCCGAGGCCCGGCTGCTGACCCACCTCGCCGACTGCCACGGCGACGCGGTCGAACGGCTCACCCGTCTGGTCGACCCGGACAGCCTGCACGGCGCGGTCCGCGTGCAGCCGCTCGCCGTCGACCGGCACGGACTCACGCTGCGCATCGAGCGCGTCCGCACCGGCGGCGACGTACGGCTGCCGTTCCACCGGCCCGCCGACGACCTCGGTCGGCTCACCGAGCGCATGCGGGTACTCCTCTCCCAGGCGAACGCGGTGTCCTGCCCCCGTCCGCTGCAACGACGGCGTGCCGACGGGGACGGCTGAGGAGGGCCCCGGCCCGGCGCCTACCAGTCGCCGTCCTCGACCGGCTCGCCCTGCGCGTCCCCGAGCGGTTTCACCTGGTGCGGCGACGGGGGCTGCCAGGGCTCGTGGTCGTCCCCGAGCCAGTCGCCGACCGGTTTCACCGACTGGAGCGTGTCGGTCGGCTCGAGGTCCCGTCCGTCCTCGTCGTAGTAGTCGAACCAGGGCAGCCCCGCCCGGGTGTAGGCGGCCCGGTCCACCGGGGACGGCGGCGGTGCCTCACCCGTGATGCTCCGCCACTGAGGGGGCGTCACCAGGTGGACGAACACCCGGCCGGCGGGCCGCTCGGACCAGTCCGACAGCGGCCGGTCGTCCTGGTAGACCTCCTGCCGCATCGAACCGCCGACGCCGAGCCCCATGGCTGCGGCGGCCCGGGGCGCGCCGCCGGACGCCGCGGGTGCCGCGCCCGGCGCGGGCGGCGCCGCCATCGCCGGCGCGGCACCGAAGCCGGCGGTGTGGGCCGAGGACCGCGCCCGCTCCGCCCGCAGGCGCTCCCGCTCCTCCTCGCGCCACCGGGCCAGCGCCTGAGGGTTCAGCGGGAAGGACTGCAACTGGACACCGCCCCACACCTCCTCGCCGGTGACCTGGCCCTCGACGGTCGCGCCCAGACCCAGCGGCACGGCCACGAACTGGCGCACCGTGCCCTTTCCGGAGTTGATGCCGTCCAGCCAGGGCTGCCGGGGCAGCACCAGGTAGTTCTGCGGGGCGCGAACCGGCCGGTCGTTCCACGGGCGGCCGGAGACCGCGCACACCTTGCCGACCCCCACCTGCAGCGCGGCCGGCTCCTTGGTGCCCGCGAAGCTCAGCCACATGGCTTCCCGCAGATACACCGGGAGCATCACGCCTCCGCGCGCCCGCCAGGCCTCCGGCACCGACTCCGCGTAGTCCGCGACCCGCCGTACCGGGAACTCGCCCAGGCCCGGCGGCAGGGCGTGTGTTCCGGTCTCCGGCAGCCGCAGCGTACGGATGAACCGCACCGCCGTACCGCCAGGCAGCCGCAAGGTGTTCCCGTCGATCCGCACGGTGGTGTCGGTCATCCGCGCGCCCCCTTCGTCGCCGTGGCCGACGGCACGCACACCGTCGGCCGGTCCCGTCACGGAGAACGCCCGGCGGTACCCCGTTGGTTCCGGCGCAGCCGGTTCGGCACGCGCAGCCGCTCCCGCATCCGGGTGAGCCGCGGCAGGCGTTCACGCTGCTCGCGTGCGTGCCGGTCCAGCTCCTCCAGCAGCCGTTTCGAACGGTGCTCGATGTCCATCTCGTCGAGGATGCGGTTGACCTCGGTCAGCAGCGCGCCGTGCAACTGCCACTGACGGGCGTCCCGCCGCACCTCCTCCAGCAGCAGTCGGGCCAGCCGGTCGCGGGTCGTGGCGGCCTGGCGCAGTCCCGCGATGAGCCGCTCCTCCGCGGACTCCGCGCTCTCGCTGACGCTCGAGGTGACCAGCACCGAGAAGCTGACCACCGCGTCGGAGATCTCGGCCAGCAGCTGTTCGACAGCGGCACCCGTCTCCGGTGGGAACAGGGGGTCCGGCTCGCGTTCCTTCGCGAGGTCGGTGAAGGTGCGCGCCAGTACCCGCAGGACGACCGTGCAGATCTCCAGGGTGTCCAGGCCGGTGCGCAGCACGACCCGGTGCAGCAGACCCTCCCGCACCCGCGGGTTCAGCCGCAGGCTGTCCTCGGCCTGCCGGAGGTCCGCGTCCACCTCGGAGATGTCGTGATCGAGCCGGCGGGCCTCGTGCAGCCGGGCCGCCGCGCGGTGGTGGGGGGTGTGCTCGGAGGCCTGCTCGCCCAGGCGCAGCATCAGCTGCCGCACCCGCCGGGCCAACGACTCGATCGACTCACCGGCCTCCTCCACCCACACCGGAGGGGCCAGGAGGAGGTTGAAGGCGAGCCCGACGACGGCGCCGATCAGCGTCTCCACGATCCGCGCCCACGCGGTGTCCCCGTGGTGGGTCACCCCGAGCACCAGCATCGCGCTGATCGCCACCTCGGGTACGAACTCGTCCACGCGTACGAAGTGGCCGACGATCAGTGCCGCCAGGATGAGCAGGCCCAGACTCCACCAGCTCAGCCCCACCAGCAGACTGAAGAGGATGGCGACCACCACCCCGGTCACCACGGCGTTCACCCGGCGTACGCCGGTGGTGAGCGTGGAGAACAGGGTGACCTGGACCACGAGCAGAGCCGTCAGGGGAGCGGTGAGCGGGGCGGCTTCCGGGCTCAGCCGCAGCGCGATGACGTAGGCGATCGTCGCCGCCGCCGCCGAACGCAGCGTCTGCACGGCCACGGGATCGCGCCGCTGCTTGACGAACTGCCTGGCCGGCGACACCCACTCACGAACCACTCGCATCCTCCGACGGTTCCCCTTACCCGGACGCATCGAACGTGTTCAGGGAGGACCGCAGTCGGCAGGGTGATGAACCGGGGCGTTCGCCGACCGGTGCCGGCCGGTGCCGCGACCGGCTGTCACACCTTGTCGAGGAAGGCGTGGAGGTTGCCCAGCGTGCGGGCGATCTGCTCCTCCAGGGTGAGGGTCTCCTCGAAGCGGGGGCCCGTCTCCGGGACCTTCTTGCCCCGCAGGTAGAGGGAGCAGGCGAGGTCGGTGCACATGTAGGCGCCGACCGAGTTGCCCTCGCGCCCGGCCGTGCCCGCCCTGCGCGCGGTCATCAGGGAGACGCCTCCGCGCGGATGGGTCGTCAGGCACAGCGAGCACATGCTGCGGTGCAGGAACCCGCGCCGGGCGGGCTGGAAGCGCAGCGCCACCCCCACCAGGCGGCCCTGGTCCGCACGCTCGGTGACGAGGTAGCCGCGGTCGGGCGCACCCGGGTCCCGCCAGCCCAGGAAGTCCAGTTCGTCCCAGGTCCGCTCCCCGAGATCGTGGGGGACGAACAGGCGCTTGGCCTCACCCTTCGAACAGTTGACAAAGGAACCGCGGATGTCTTGTTCGGTGAGTGATCTCATGGGGCTCTCCCAGCCTGGCCTTTCTGAACCTGGAGGCTCTGGTTTTCCGGCCCAGGGTAAGGATCCCGAAGGAGCGCGAGCCAGTGCTTTTCCCCGAGGAGGCCTCGCCCGCGGGCCCGCGCGGGGCGGAGTGCGTGGGCTGTGGCACGGTGACGGAAGCCGGCAGCGTTAGTTCACGGCATTAAATAAGGGTGGGGGGAAGTCGCGCCGTCCCGTCCCCGACGGTATGTTGCAGGTCGGGCAGGGTTTCGGGAGGAGCCACATGGCGGGGCGGAACGGGCGCACGGTACGCGACCTCAGACGGGCCAACCGTACGGCCGTGCTGCAGCGGCTCTACTTCGACGGCCCGCTCAGTCGCTTCGAGCTCGGCCCGGCGACCGGGCTCAGTTCCGGATCGGTGAGCAATGTCGTCGCCGACCTGATCGGTGACGGCCTGGTCGAGGAGGCAGGCAGCGTCGACTCCGACGGCGGCCGCCCGCGCACCCTGCTGCGGGTGGCACCGGTCAGCGGCCACATGATCGGCGTCGATGTCGGCGAGACCCGGGTGCGGATCGAACTGTTCGACCTGACCCTCACCGAACTCGCCCGGGCCGAGCGCCCGCTGGAGCAGCAGCGCTACGAGGTCGAGGTCATCGTCGACCACATCCGCGCCGGGATCACCGAGGTGCTCGCCACCGCCGGCCTCGACCCCGAGCGGCTCCTCGGTGTCGGCATCGGCGTCCCCGGCATCGTCGAGCACACTCCCGACCGGGGTGCCGTCGTGCACGGGCAGACCATCGGCTGGGACGCCATCGAGCTGGAGTCCCTGCTGCGCGGCGGTTCGCCCCTGCCCGAGGGCGTCCGTTACTTCATCGACAACGGGGCCAAGACCCTCGGGCAGGCCGAGATGTGGTTCGGAGCCGGACGCGGCGCCCGCAACGCCCTCGTCGTCCTCTTCGGCTCCGGCGTCGGCGCCTGCCTCGTCACGCCCGAGGTGGAGCACGGCCGCGCGGTCGAGTGGGGGCACCTGACCGTACGGGTGCGGGGACGCCGCTGCCGCTGCGGCGCGCTCGGCTGCCTGGAGGCCTATGCGGGCGCCGAGTCGCTGCTCGCCCGGTGGCGGGAGGAGGGCGGCCGGGGCCCCGGCGGAACCGACGAGGAGACGGCGCTGACCACGATGCTCGCCGCCGCCTATCCCGCCGACGGAACCGCCGCCGACCCGGTCGCCCTCGCGGTGCTGGAGGAGACCGCCGAGTACCTGGGTGCCGGCCTCTCCGACCTGATCAACCTCTTCCAGCCGGAGCGCATCCTGATGGGCGGCTGGGCCGGCCTTCAGCTCGGCTCCCGCTTCCTGCCCGCCGTGCGCAGGCACGCCCTGTCGTACGCGCTGCGCCACCCCGCCGAGAACGTGACGATCGAGCTGGGCAGCCTCGGCCCCGACGCCGTCACCGTCGGCGCCGCGATCCTGCCGCTCGCCGACTTCTTCACCCGCGGCGGACGGCGCCCCGACCCGGGCCCGCAGTCCCCGCCGCCCGCCTGGCGCAGAGCGCTGCAGGAACGGACGCCGCGCTGAGGTTTCGCAGCTCACAGCGCAGGTACCCGCGCGGCAGCCGGACCGACGGCGTACGGACGCCCGTACGCACCGGCCGTACGTGACGGCGTGCGGAGGAAGGGAGAGGACCATGACCGACCACCGCGACGAGGGGCCGGGCGAGAGCGGCCAGGGCGTACCCCGGGACCCGCCCGACCAGCAGGCCGGTGAGGGCGAGGACCCCTGGGAGGTCGCACCCGCCGCCGTTGAGGAGGAGTCCGCCGGACCGGACGCGCCCGGTGGGCGGCAGCCCGACGTCCCCGACACGGACGAGGCCGGGACCGGCCGCCGGGGCGCGCCGCACTCGGCCTCCGCCAACCCGGACCAGCCGGTACCGGACGAGCCCTCCGCATGACGCGCGGCAGGTCTGCGCGGCGAACGCCGTGCGGCACGGACCGCACGGGGAAATACGAGAAGAATGGAAGCCCCGGCCGTGACGGGGGAATCACGGCCGGGGCGGTCAGGCGGTGGGCACGGACGGCGGTCGCCTCTCGGCGGACGGCTCCACAGGGCTTCAGCCGAACGATCGTCCCTGCGGGCGGAAGGTGAGGCCCGGGGACACTGTTCCCTCCGCACCCACGCCTCCTTCAACGGGGAACGGCCTTCGGGTGTTCCGTCCGCATGCCCGGTTTGGGGTGATGTGTATCACCTCGGACCGGGCTCCCGGGTGCGGACGCGACCGAGGATCTGCCGGTCGAGCCGCCCCGGCGCGCGCGTCGGTGTCGACACTCCGGAATTCCCGGGCCCGGCTGTCGGATTCCCGTCTGCCGGGTGCTTCTCCGAGGCCGCATTCGTCCGGTTTGCGGCCTACCCTTTGAGGCATGACGGAAAGCTGGAGCCTGTACATGACCCATCCACGGATCATGGTGCTCGGCGTACAGCCCGGTACGCCGCCGTTCCGGATCGTGGAGATCGACGGAGAAGTGATCGGTGAGGCAAGGACGATCACGGACGTCCTGCAGGCCGCCGCCGCGTTCGGGATCACGGTCCATGATCTCGACGACCCGGACACGGTGCGCTGGGTGGGCGGGGACAAGTTCACCTGGACCGTTCGCCAGTAGGCGTGAGGGGAGCGATGTCCTGCGACCCGAGGCTGTGGTGGCACCGCCCGGGTCAGGCATGTTTCTTGCTCCTCGGCTCGGCCTTGGACTTCGGCTTCTCCTCGGCGCTCGGCCTCGCGTCGGCCTTCGGCCTCCGTGCGTGCACGGCGCGGCTGAGCCGCCGTCCGAGCAGCAGGTACCCGATCAGTGCACCGCTGGTGTTCAGGATGACGTCGTCGATGTCGAAGGCGCGTCCGGTGATCATGGCTCCCTGCGCGAACTCCACCATGAGCATCACGCTCCCGGTCAGCAGCAGCACGCGCAGGAACCCGCGGGTGCGCGGGGCCACCACCGGCGCGAGGACACCGAAGGGCATGCCCAGGAGGATGTTGCCGCCGACCTGGCGCACGGCGTCGCGCAGCGCGGGCTGGTCGAGATAGGCCCGCAGGGAACGGCCGGGACGCAGATTGGTGTGGATCAGTGCCTCCGAGGCGGGGGAGGGCTGCAGGGTGAGCCGGGCCAGCAGCATCGCGAAGACGACCATGAAGGTGAAGGCGCACAGCATCGCGAGCAGCCGGATCGGCAGGGGCAGCGGTCGCGGCCCGCTGTTCCCGCCCCCGGCGCCGCGCGCGGGCCCAGGACCGCTGCCCGGTGTGTGGCGCCACCCGAAGAACCGGCGTGAGGCAGTACGGGGCATTCCGTCCTCCTGTGGTCAACTGCTGTGTTGGATCGGTCAGTTACCCGGTGATGCGACCATCACGCCGACCCTGTGCCGGTACGGCTCAGTCGCCGTAGGCGACTTCCACCTTCTTGAACCCCAGGGAACGCAGCAGTCCTTCGAGCATCCCCGTGGTGTTGCTCTCGGCGCGGGCGGTCAGCCCGCTCTCCTTCGCCGCGTCACCGATGTGCCGTACCGCGAGCTTCTGGACGGCCTGCTCGCTGTTGGGGTTGTCCGAGAAGAGGTCACCGAGGCGGTCGAGCAGCCCACGCTGTTTGGAGACGGCGTAGGAGCGCTCGGGGTCGAGTGCCGGAGTGCCCAGGCGGGCGTGCGGCAGCCGCAGGGTGGCGGACGTGCGGTCCTCATCGACCTGTACGTCGTCCTTGCCGAGCTTTCCGAGGTCGACATAGGCGTCGACGGTGCCCGCGCCCACGTACAGGGTGCGGCTGCCGCGGACCGCGTCGGGCAGGAACCTGGCGTCCTTCTCCAGATCCACCACGACCTGGAAGTTGCCGGTCGCCGCGTCGTACCGGCTGATGTCCTGGATGGACTCCAGGAGCGCGGGGCCGGAGCGGTCCTGGGTCTCCGTGCCGAACAGGTCCTTCAGGCCCGGCAGTACGCTCAGCCGGACACCGGCGAACAGCACGGCGAGCACCACCACCACCGCGGTCAGTGCCTTCACCCAGCCCGGTATGCGCCCGGGGAGGCGCCTGATGGGAGTCGTCATGGTGATGGCCCTCCTTCCTACTGACCGAATGCCCCCCACTTCCCCTGACAGACAGGGGAGTTGAGGTGTGGAGGGCATTGCCGGGAGCACGTGGGGCGCACGCCGTGGCGGCACGGCGGGCCGGGTGAGGGGTCGTGGCCAGTAGCATGAGGCTCCCGGCCGACAGATCATTCGAGGAGCCGACCGTGCGAGACATCGCCGTGTTCAGCGGCAGTGCCCATCCGGAACTGGCGGCGGAGGTGTGCGCGCATCTCGGCGTACCGATCAGCCCGGTCCGGGCCAGCCGGTTCGCCAACGACTGCCTGGAGGTGCAGCTGCTGGCCAACTGCCGTGAGCGGGACGTGTTCCTGATCCAGCCACTGGTCAAGCCGGTCCAGGAACACCTCGTGGAGCTCCTTCTGATGTGTGACGCGGCCCGCGGGGCGTCCGCCTCCCGGATCACCGTCGTGATGCCGCACTACTCCTACGCCCGCTCCGACAAGAAGGACGCCCCGCGCATCTCCATGGGCGGACGCCTGGTCGCGGATCTCCTGGTGGCGGCAGGCGCGAGCCGCGTCCTGGCGATGACCCTGCACGCACCACAGGTGCACGGCTTCTTCTCGGTGCCCGTGGACCACCTGCACGCACTGCGTGAACTGGCCGCGCACTTCCGCCAGTACGATCTGAGCCGCACCACCGTCGTCTCGCCCGACCTGGGCAACGCCAAGGAGGCGGCGGCGTTCGCCCGGCTGATCGGGGCGCAGGTGGCGGCCGGGGCGAAGCAGCGGTTCGCCGACGACCGGGTGCGGATCAGTTCCGTCATCGGTGAGGTGGCCGGGCGGGACGTCATCGTCCTGGACGACGAGATCGCCAAGGGCAGCACGGTGCTCGAACTGCTCGACAGGCTGAGGGAGCTGGGCCCGCGCTCCGTTCGCGTGGCCTGTACGCACGGTCTGTTCGCAGCCGGCGCGCTCAAACGCCTGAGCGAGCAGCCCGAAGTGCTGGAGATCGTGTGCACCAACACCGTTCCGGTGCCCGCCGACGAGCACACGGACAAGCTGCGGGTCCTGTCCATCGCCCCGGCGCTCGCCGAGGCGGTGCGTCGCATCCACAACGGCGAGTCGGTCAGCGCCCTGTTCGACGCCCCGGCGACCGAATAGCGGCCCGGACACTCACCCCGGGCCGGGTGCGGCCCCGGGGTGTTCCAAAGCCGCGTCCAGGGTGGGCCGAGGGGGCAGCAGCCCGGTCAGGCCGGTGATCCGTAACAGGCGCAGGGTCAGCGCGTGGGTGCACACGAGGTGCAGTCGGCCGTGCTGGTCCAGCACCCGCTGCCGGGCGCGGTACAGCAGGCGCAGACCTGAGGCGTCCAGGAACTCGACCCGGGTCAGATCGAGCACGATGCGGCACCCGGGCTCCGAGGTCGCCGCATCGAGGTGCGGGACGACCTCCGCCTCCGCGGCTATGTCGATCTCGCCGCGGAACTCCAGCACGGTGTGTCCCCGGTCCCGGTGGACGCGGAGATACCGGGTAGGCGATGCAGGTTGGTGCCGCACCACGCCATCGCCTCCAGCCTGCTCCATGTGCAGTCGGATCGGCCCAACGCCGTTCCCTGCCTTGCAAGTTACCCTTGGGCGGTTGGATGTGGGCATGTTTGAATGTCATATGTCTTCGAATTGCGGCCAAGTTCTTCGGGGCGACGACTGCTGTCAGGCCCAACTGCCAAGTAACTAAAGGCACTTGAGCACCCTCGTCTCTCCTCCGGAGCGTGACGGAACCCTCACCTCCGTCACCCCTCGAACTTGATCCTTTTACGGTGGGAACCGATAAGCTCCTTGACAGCGCTGCGAGTTGAAGCGATCACGCCGCGCCCGTTCGCGGTCCGTATCCCTGAGTGCGATCCCTTGCACACCCCCCTGTTCGATCGTGTTGCTTCGAAGGATGCAGATGGAACTCGCCACTCCGCCACCGGCGGTGCGGCCCCCTGTCGCCTGGTACAGCTGGTGGTTGATGCCGCTGGGCCTGGGCGGCGGGACGGTTGCCGCCACGTTCATGAGCTCGGAGCGAATGACGACGGCCGTCGCCGGCGCCGCCGTCACGGCGGCCGGTGCGCTATGCGTACGGCTGTTGCTCCGCACCCGGACCCGACTGGCCCGTACGGAGCACACCCTCCGTGCCGCACGGGCCGACCACGAGGAGCGGTTCGCCGAGCAGAACGCCGCACACGAACGGCTCCTCGCCGACCGGAACACGGCACACGAGGACCAACTCACGGCACAGGAACGGTCCTTCGAGGCGCGGATCGCCGAGCAGACCGCGGACCACGACGCCCGGCTGGCCGAACAGGCCGCCGGTCACGAAGTGCGGATCGCCGAGCAGCGTGAGGCTCTGCGGGAGCAGTCGGCGCACCAACTGGCCGCGGTGACCCGGCTCGCCGACGAGCAGTTGCCGGAGGCGATCGAGCGGCTGCGTGCCGGTGACGCCATCGACGACGTGCTGCCGAGCGTCAACCGGAGCGCCGAGGCCGGTGCAGAGCTCCAGACCGAACTGCGCAGGACCCTGCGGATCGCCCTGATGGCGCTCGAGGAGGAGTTCGACCGCTCCACCTCCGCCGAACAGGCCGTCATCAGCATCGGCAACCGCATCCACGTACTGACCAGCAAACTCCGGGGCCGGCTGCACGAGCTGCAGGGCGAGCACGGCCGCCTCGCGGCCGTCGCCCGAGGCCTGATGGAGCTCGACCAGGAGATCGGCCCCGCCGACTGTCTCGCCGCCAGTGTCGGCGTGCTCGGCGGTTCGGACCGGCCCGGCCGGCAGTGGCAGGAGCCGCAGCGGCTGCTGAGCGTGATGCGCGGCGGCATCGGCCGGATCAAGGACTTCCACCGCGTCCAGCTGCGTCGGCTGCCCGAACTCGGCGTCGACGGCGGCCTGGTGGACCACCTCACGCTGATCTTCGCGCATCTGCTGGACAACGCGGCGCGCTACTCGCCGCCCACCGAGCCCGTGATCGTCTCCGGCAAGGAGGTCCCGAACGGCGTCGGCATCGAGATCCAGGACTCCGGCAAGGGCCTGAGCGAGGAGAAGAAGCGCGAGGCCGAACACGCCCTCGCGGGCACCGCGCCCGGCGCGGGAATCGGCGGCATCACCGAGGACGCGAACATCGGCCTCAGGGTCGTCGGCGTCCTCGCCCGCCGCTACGGCATCCGCGTCACCTTCGCGGACTCGCCGTGGCTCGGCACCTCGGTGGTGGTCGTCGTACCGCACAAGTACTTCAGCCCGCTGCCCACGGCCGCCGCGGCGCCGACCGCTTCCGTACCGAAGGCCCCCGTCGTCCCGTCCGTCCTGCCCTGGACCGCGGTCACCGACGACGGGGAGGCCGACCGATGGCCGACCGACTCCGCCGTGCCCCCGGAGTCCGACGGAGCACCGGACACCACGCCCGGCGGACTGCCCCGCCGCCGCAGCGCCAGGCGGGCCGAGGCGCAGCCGCAGCCGACGGGACGGCCCGAGCACGGCGGGCCGAGCACCGTCACCCCCGTACCACCGGACGCGTCCTTCGCCGGCCTCGCCGCCTTCGCCACCGCCGGACGCGACATCGCCGGACGTGACAGCGCGGCGCACGACGCGGGGGCGCACGATTCCCAAGAACGCGACACCGGCGCGGCGCCCGAAGAGGCCACCACCGGTGACACCCCCGCAGGACGCGAGTCCACCGAGCACCGCACCGAGGAGAGCGACCACACCCCATGACACAACAGGGAAACGACGTGAGCTGGGCGCTCCGCGATCTCGTCGAGAGCATCCAGGAGATCCGCTTCGCCCTCGTGGCCTCCAGCGACGGCAAGGCCATCACCTCCTTCGGGGCGGACGACCCCGACGACGTGGACCGCTTCGCGGCCGTGGTGGCCGGCCTGCAGGCGCTGGCCCAGCCGGTCGCCGAACAGTTCCCCTCCTACGCGGGGCAGCTGCGGCTGGCGATGATCGAGGTCGACGGCGGCCACCTCTTCGTGGTCCGCGCCGGCGTGGAGACCTACCTCGGCGTCCTCGCCCGGGAGGGCCTCGACCAGGGCCTGCTCGGACACCAGATGAGAGACCTCGCCCGCAGAATGGGAGAGCTCCTCGGCACCACTCCGCGCCTGGAGGAGCACTCTGGATGAGTGCTCCCCGCCGGCCGTCGGATCCGTCCGGTCTCGAGCGTTACTACGTCCTCACCGGAGGGCGCAGCGGACCGGGCGGTTCGGCGTCGAGTCTCGACGTGGCGACCCTCGTCGTCTCCCGCTCGGCTCCCCTCCCGGGGATGCAGCACGAGCACGAGGAGATCGTCCGGCACTGCCGCGATCCGCTCTCGGTCGCCGAACTCGGCGCCCACCTCGGACTGCCGTTCAACATTCTCGCCGTGCTGCTGTCGGACCTGCTGGACGAAGGCCACGTCGAAGCCCGTGACCCTATGCCGGCCCACGACGCCGGCCGCGGGCCCGACCTCGCGCTCCTTGAGGAGGTACTCAGTGGACTTGAAAGGCTTTGAGCAGCCCGGTCGGCATACGGCCGGGGACACCCGCTCGGTGAAGGTGATGATCGCCGGCGGCTTCGGTACCGGAAAGACCACGATGGTCCGGTCGGTCAGCGACATCAAGCCGCTCACCACCGAGGAGACCCTCACCCAGGCCAGCGCCGCCGTCGACCACCTCATCGGTGTGGCCGACAAGGAGGAGACCACCGTCAGCCTGGACTTCGGCAAGATCGGCATCAATGACAGCCTGGTCCTGTACCTGTTCGGCACGCCCGGCCAGGAGCGGTTCTGGTTTTTGTGGAACGGGCTGTTCAAGGGCGCGCTCGGCGCCGTCGTCCTGGTCGACACCCGGCGGCTGGCCTCCAGTTTCCGGGCGATCGAGGAGATGGAACGGCAGAAGGTGCCCTTCGTCATCGCCCTCAACGTCTTCCCCGACTCCAAGCACTATCCGGTGGACGAGATCCGGGACGCCCTGGACATCCCCGAACACATCCCGGTCGTGGCCTTCGACGCACGGGACCGGGCCGCCAGCCGCGATGTGCTCGTCACCCTCATCCAACACCTGCGGGAACGCTCGGCCGTGGCCGTGGAGTCCCGATGAGCGCCCCGACCGGGAACGCCCCCGACGCGGCCCGCGGCTGCCCCGTCGCCCACCACGGCGCGGACATCGCCCGGCTGTACGGGCAGGAGGCTGCCGGTGACCCGGGCGGCATCCACGAGCGGCTGCGCAAGGAACACGGGTCGGTCGCGCCGGTGCTCCTGGAGGGCGACGTGCCGGCCTGGCTGGTGCTCGGCTACCGGGACAACCGCCGGGTGCTCGACAACCCCCGCCAGTTCACCCGGGACGCCCGGATCTGGCGGGACCGGCGCGACGGGCGCGTAGCGGACACCTCGCCGCTGGTCCCGATGCTCGGCTGGCGCCCCGACTGCGTCTCCCAGGATGGTGAGCCGCACCGCAGGCTGCGCGGAGCCGTCACCGACGGACTCCAGGCCGCGGCCGGCCGCGGCGTCCGACGGCACGCCACGCACTTCGCGAACAAGGAGATCGATGCCTTCGCGGATTCGGGCAGCGCCGATCTGGTGAGCGACTACGCCGACTACCTGCCGATGCTGGTACTCACCCGCGTCCTGGGACTGCCCGAGGCGGAGGGGCGCGACCTGGTCGAGTCCTGCGCCCAGGTCCTCAAGGGCGGCGAGGACGCCGTCAAGCACGACAGCCGCATCCAGGAGATCCTCGGGGCGCTCGTCGTGCGCAAGCGGTCCGAACCCGGCAGCGACCTCACCACCGCCCTGCTGGCCCACCACGCCGGGCTCGACGAGGACGAGGTGGTCAGCCATCTGCGGCTGGTGCTGATCGCCGGCCACACCACCACCAGCAACCTGCTGGCCAGGGTGCTCCAACTGGTTCTCACGGATCCCGCACGGCTCTCCGGGCTGATCAGCGGCCGGCTGAACGTCTCCGCGGTCGTCGAGGAGGTCATGTGGAACAGCCCGCCGCTGGCCGTCCTGCCGGGCCGGTTCGCCACCAGCGACCTGGAACTCGGCGGTCACCGCGTCCGCGAGGGCGACCTGCTGGTGCTGGGCCTCGCGGCGGGCAACCAGGACCCCGAGATCCGTCCGGACGCCGGGGTGTCCGTGCAGGGCAACCAGTCGCACCTGGCGTTCAGCGGCGGACCGCACGAGTGCCCGGGCCAGAACATCGGCCTGGCCGTCATCGAGATCGCCGTGGACGTCCTGCTGCACCGGCTGCGGGACCTGCGCCTGGCGGTGCCGCCGGGGGAGCTGTCCTCGACCGCCTCCACCTGGGAGACCCGGCTGGACCGCCTGCCCGTCGAGTTCGGTGTGTGACGTCGGCGCCGTCGACGTCGCGACCGCCGACCGGGCCGGCCACCGTGCTCGGCGGTGCTGCGCGGCCCCGCCACGGGGTCGCGCAGCACCGCCGGCTCACACGGGCAACAGGTCGTCGACCGAGCCGCGGCCCGCCTGTTCGGCCGTGGCCACCGCCCCCTCCTTCGCCGCCGCGTAGCGGCCGCTGGTCAGGGCCCACTCGTAGTTGCCCTCGATCCAGTGCTGAATGGCCTGTACACCCTTGTCCACCCGGTCGCGTTCCTCCGTGTCGAGCCCCAGCTCGTCGCACATGTCGGGCACCCGTGACTCGAGGAGGAGGTACTCGTCCAGGCAGGCGGTCGTCATGCGGTACGCCTCGGCGGCGGCTTCCTCCCAGGAGCAACCGCGCTCCCGGTGCAGTACCGCGATCAGGTTGTGACCGTCGCCGCGGCGCCGCTCCCGCTTGAAGGAGTGGATGTCGTTCATGAACCCGATGGTGTCCGCGGCCAGATCGCGCATCCGCTCCATCAGCGGATGCGCCATCGCCCGTGCCGGCACCTCGAAGCCGCGGCTGCGCTCACCGGCGTCGATGCTGTGGTGGATGCCGACGGTACGGCGCCGGAACACGGTGTACTCGTCGAGGCCGAGCGTCCCGGCCAGCCCGCGGGCCGCCAGGTCGACCTCCTCGCAGTGGGCCACCAGGAACCGCCCCCAGGACGCCGCGAACCGGGTCTGCCAGGTCAGGGACATGCCATCCGAGAGGCGTTCCCAGACCTGCGCCCAGGCCACCGTGATCGGACAGACCACCCGAGGAGTGCTTCCCGCCGGCCGCAGCGGGGTGACGATCAGCTCCCGCGCCACGTCCGCTATCAGGTCCGCACGATCCGGCCGACCGGAGTCGAACTGGTCGTCGAAGAGGAAGGCCAGGGAGAACCAGTTCATCAGAACGACCATGTCCTCGGCAGAGGCGTACGGATAGGTGCGGGCGGCGGCCTGCGGCAGGTCCCAGGAGCGGTACTCGTCGAATCCGTCCCGGCTGCGGACCAGGCCCATCTCCCACACCCAGCGCAGATGGCGCGCGCGGGCGTACTCCAGATGCTCGCTGACAGGGGTGTCGAAGGGGAGGTCGAACCGGACGTCCTGAGACATGTGCTTCCTTTCGGGAGGCGGAACGCAGAGTCCCCCAGCCCTGCGGGCGGGCCGTCTTCGCGACCGCCCGCACACTTGAACTCGGCTTCGCGGAACGAAAGTTGAACCGGGAAGCGGTACGAAGCTGCCCAGATCCCAGATGATCTACACCGGGAGCCCCTCGTGATGTCTGTTACCTCACAGGTCACTTGAGGTGCTTGCCAGACCAAACTCCCCTGAAGTCGATGGACTTGGTGCGCAGATTGAAACCGCCGAGCGGGGACAGGTGCCAGGTACGGGCCGGGGTGCCGCCCCGAGCCCGGACGGACCCGGATCCCGTGGAGGAAGACATGGCACTGGTACACGCCGGAGTGGTGGTGCTCGACTGCGCCGAGCCCGAGAAACTCGCCGAGTTCTACCGGGAGCTGCTGGAGGCCGAGGTGGCCGACGCCAACGCCAACCGGGTGGAGATCCGGGCCGCCGACGGCTTCCGGCTGGCGCTGCGCCGCGACGTCAACACCACCGCCCCGAGCTGGCCGCGCCCCGAGAACTCGCTCCAGGCGCACCTGGAGTTCGTGGTCGAGGACATGGATGCCACGGAGCGCCTGATCGTGGGCCTCGGCGGGCGTGCGGTGGAGACGAAGGACGTCACCGGTTCCCGGGAGGAACGCGGCTACGCCGACCCGGCCGGGCACTCCTTCACCCTGCGCCGCGGGGTACCGGTGGGGCCGAAACAGGGCTGACGGGCACCTCACCCACCAAGACCCCTGCGGTCCCGGCCCCGGACGCGCCGGGCGCCGGGACCGGGGCGGGGGAGTGGAGACAGGGCGCCGCCCCGGTCAGTCACGTCCGCCCTTGTCCGGGACCGGCCAGTAGCCCGTCGAGCGCTCGATGGCCTTGGCGCCCGCACGGTCCACGGCGCTGCGTACCGCCGCGAAGATGGCGCCCTGGATCGCGGCGGCCAGCAGGATCTCGCCCCAGCGGCGGTCCCGGTCCAGCGCGTCAGGTGCGTTGTCCTCGTGCCGGATCAGCTTCCATGTCTTCTGGAAGGCGAGCCCCGCGAGGGTGCCGCTCGTCCAGCCCAGTGCGAACCCGATGGGCTTGTACGCCAGGGGCAGCTTCTTCTTCTTGGTCTTCTTCGCCACGTGGATCTCCCAGGTCGGTTCCAGCGTTCAAGAGTCCCTGTGACCACGTTCCCCGTTTTGCGCCGTGGGCACGGCCCCACCGCACCCGACCGGGTGCCTCGGGAGTGCGAGGGGCGTGGGAGGCGGGGCGGAGTGCCCCGCCGCGACGGGGGAACGCAGCGGGGCCCGGCCTGCGGGTGCCCGTCGACCGGGCCGTCATGCGCAACGGAGCGAGGAAAATTCCGGAGCCCCGGGGTGGGGAGCGGCCCGAAGGCCGTGCGGTGCGGCGGACCGGACGAGTGACCAGGGCTCCGAGTGACCGAACAGTCCGGGAAACCCTTCCTGCACGTCGCCGTCCGCGCCGCCGCGGCCCGGGCACAGACCGGCCGACCGTGTCCCTTTCGGGACACCGGACATCGAACCGGATGATCGGGCACGTGAAAACAAGTACCTCGAATTCCATTGACACTTTGTCAAAAGCCGGTTTCCGCGAGAGAAATGCGCGAAACCGCGGAGTCCCTTGTTCCTGCTCGTTGACCTGTGCAAAAGTGGGTCGTACCGGCGTGCGGACAATGTCTTTTGTCCTGGCGTGCGCGTGGCCGCTCCCGCAGGCCGATCGGCTCCGAAAGGGCTGCTCCGGACGGACGTTCGAGATGTCGAATCCCGTACGGACGGGCTCCCGTCGTATCGTCGGTGAGGTTGCGGGCCCGCTGGTACGGACTTTATTCCGCGCATCCTCGAGAGGACTGCATCCGTGAAGGACACCGGTCTGTCACATTCCCGGGTTCCGGCCCGTTCGTCCGATGTGCCGGACGAGCAGCTGGCCGCCGAGCTGCGGAAGTGGACGGGCGCCACACCGGCGCTGCACCCCGCCGGTGAACTGCTGGACCGGCACTGGGAGTCGGTCTTCGGCTACGCCCGACTGTGCACCGACGGCCCGCGGTCCGCCGGGATGCTCACCACCGCCGCGTTCACCCGGCTCTTCGGCGAGACCCTGAAGCACAACGGGCCGGGTTCCGCGTGGCGACCCCAACTCCTCGTCACGGTTCGCAGGATCGCCGCCGAGTGGAGCGGCGATCACCGGCGCGACATGCTCCGTCCCGATCTCACCGCCGAGTCCGGTGACGCCCGGCGGCCGGCCGCCCGGCTGCTACCGCTGCCCGAACGGCGCCTGCTGGCAGGGGCGTTCCAGCGACTGCCGCAGTCGGCGCGCTGTCTGCTGTGGCACGTGGAGGTCGAGTCCGAACCGCTCCGCGTCCCTGCCGGGCTGCTCGCGCTGGACGAGGAGGGCGCCCGCATCGAACTGCGCCGCGCCCAGGACCGGTTGCGCGACGAAGTCCTCCAGCTCCACGGTGAACTGGCCCCCGACCAGGAGTGCCGACGCTACCTCCGCCTGCTCGAGGTGACCTACCGGCGAGCGGGCACCGAACTCGACCCGGACCTGCGCACACACCTGGACAGCTGCGTCCACTGCCGGCACGCCGCGGACCAACTCGCCCGCTTCACCACCGGACTCGGCACGGCCCTGGCGGAGGCGGTCCTCGGCTGGAGCGCACGGGAGTACGCGGAGAGCCGGGCACGGGCGGCCGACGCCACCGACGAGCCGGCGCCCGGGTCCACGGACGGCGGCTCGACGGCCGAGGAACGACCGTCGCCCGAGGGCCTCGTCGGCGCGGCCTTCCCCGGCCCCGCAGACGGGCCCTCGGGCACGGCGGACGAGCCGTTCACCAACGCGGCGCCGATCCCGCCCCTTCCCACCGAGGAACCCCGCACCGCCCCCGCCGTGCCCCCGGTCCCGAACACCGCCCCGTTTCCCGCCACGCACCCGGCCCCTCGTCCCGCCTCCCGCCCCGGGCGACGTGCGGCACCCCGCACCGGTCCTCGAGGTGCCGTGCTCCGCGCCGGTTCCCGCGTCGCCCGGAAGGCCGCCCGCCGGGCCGCGCGCCGGCGCAACCTCGCCGCGGGCATCCTCACGGTCAGCGGGCTGATCGTCCTTCCGCTGGTGCTGTGGACCTCGGGCGGCTCCGACGCCTCCGCGCGGGGCGACGACCGTCCCTCCGGAACCCCCGGTACCGAGGAGGGCACCTCGCCGGAGCCCGGCGACCCCTCGCCCGGCTCCGGCGAGGTGGTGAAGGGTGCCCTGCGCGGGCGGCTGCACAACACCGCCTCCGGCCTGTGCGTCGGCGTGGTCGGCGACCGTGCCGTCGCGGGAGCCGAGACCGAGCTCACCGCCTGCTCGACGGGCAAGGTCCAGCAGTGGACGTACGAGACGGACGGGCTGCTGCGCAACGTCGCGGAACCGGACCTGTGCCTCGACTCCCGTCTCGGTTACTCGGTGCGGCTGGCCCGGTGCGCGGGCCCGGCGCGGGCGAACGCCGACAGCGCGCGCTACGACTTCACCGTTCAAGGCAGCCTGGTGCCCCGCTCCGGCCAGGACCTGGGGCTGGCACCCGCAGCGACCGACGGCTCGGGCGCCCTCGTCCTCAAGACCCGCGACGATTCGGACACCCAGCGCTGGGCGATCCACGCCTCGGAGTCCGACCCGCGGAAGAAGGTCGTCAACTGGGGCGCCGACGGACCGTGACGGTGAGGCGTCCACCGCGGGCGGACGCACACACCCGTGTCAGGGGCCGGTGCCCTCGCCCAGTACCGTGACGAACACCGAGGAGAAGTCACCGGCGACGGGCACGGCACCGGCCGTCCACGGCACCTTCAGGGAGTCCCGCTCGTCCGGCGGGGTCACCAGCAGCGCCGCAGGGGTGGCCGTGCGCGCTCCGCTGATGCCGGGCGCGGAGTACCGCAGCCCCGCCCACGCGCTCTCGCCGGGCTCCAGTGCGACGCGCACGGCGTCACCGGGGGAGCGCTTCGGGTCGGGGCCGACCTGCCTGCCGGACGCGTCCACGAAGGCGGCGCCGGGATAGCCGTACAGGGTGCAGGCGTGGGAGGAGACGTTGGTCAGTACGACGGGGAAGTTGCGCTGACCCGCGCCCGGATCCACGCCGCCGACCCGGGCGCGCAACTCGGAGGTGTGGCAGCGGGCCGTGGCGAGCTCGGCCGTCCTCCCGGAGGCGGTGACGGCGGAGGCGTCACCGGCATCCGAGGCCGTGGTGACGCCGGAGGCCGCGGTGCTGGTACCGGTGCCGCAGGACGCCACCGTGCCGAGTACCGCCAGTGCACTCGCGAGTACAGCCGCCCGACGCACGAAGGCCCTGCCCGTGGTGGTTCGGAAAGCGCTCACAGCTCCTCCTGCTCCAGCAGTCCCAGTTCGGCCCAGATGGTCTTGCCCTCGAAGGTGTGCCTGCTGCCCCACCGCTGGGTGAGCTGGGCGACCAGGAGCAGCCCCCGTCCGCCCTCGTCCCAGGTCTTGGCGCGCCGCAGGTGCGGGGCGGTGTGGCTGGTGTCGGACACCTCGCAGATCAGCGTCGCCGCGTCGCAGATGAGCCGGAGCCGGATGGGCGGGGCGCCGTAACGGATCGCGTTGGTGACCAGCTCGCTCACCACCAGCTCGGCGGTGAACGACGCCTCGGTCAGGGACCAGATGCCCAGCTGGTCCAGGACCTGTTTGCGGATCGGTGCGACCAGCGCCGGGTCGGCCGGGATGTCCCAGGTGGCGACCTGGGAGGACGGCAGCCCGCGGGTACGGGTCAGCAGCAGGGCCGCGTCCTCCGTCCTGCTGCCCGGACCGAGCAGGGTGTCCAGGACACGGTCGCAGGCCTCGTCGAGCGACCCCGAGGCCGCGTTCGACAGGGCGTCGGTGAGCGTCAGCCGGCCGGTCTCCGTGTCGCCCGCCGGGCCTTCGGTCAGCCCGTCGGTGTAGAACGCCAGCACGGAGCCCTCGGACAACTCCAGCTCCACGGACTCGAAGGGCAGGCCGCCCAGGCCCAGCGGCGGTCCGGACGGCAGGTCGAGCACGCGGGCCGGCCCGTCCGGCGGAACCAGGACGGGCGGCGGATGCCCCGCCCGTGCCAGGGTGCAGCGCCGGGACACCGGGTCGTACACCGCGTACAGGCAGGTCGCGCCGACCTCGCCGTGACCGCTGTCGGCGGCCTCGCCACGACCGTCGTCACCGTCGCCGGCCGCCTCGTGGGCGAGGTGCAGGACCAGGTCGTCGACGTGGGTGAGGAGTTCGTCGGGGGCCAGGTCGATGTCGGCGAGGGTACGGACGGCCGTGCGCAGCCGGCTCATCGTCGCGGAGGCCTGGATGCCGCGGCCGGCGACGTCCCCCACCACGATGGCCACCCGCATCCCGGACAGCGGGATCACGTCGAACCAGTCGCCGCCCACGCCGGAGCGCGCGGCCGGCAGATACCGGGAGGCGGAGTCCACCGCGGCCGTCCGGGGCAGGCCGCGGGGGAGCAGGCTGCGCCGGAGCGTGCGGGTGGTCTCGCGTTCACGGGAGTAGCGGCGGGCGTTGTCGATGCAGACGGCGGCCCGTGCCGTGACCTCCTCGGCCAGCAGCACGTCGTCGTGGGTGAAGGACTCGGGGTGCCGGAACCGGGTGAACACCGCGACGCCGAGAGTGGTACCGCGGGCCTGGAGGGGGACGGACAGTATCGAGTGGACGCCGAGCTCCCGGACCTGCCGGGCACGGGTCTCGTCGGCCGCGAGCCACGGATGGAGATCGCCCGAGGGCACCGAGGCGACGACGCTGTGGCCGGCGAGCAGCGAATCGGCCTGGGGTGCGGCGGCCGGGTAGACGACCACCTCGTCCGTGTCGGCGATCAACTCGAAACCACCCGGGTTGCGGGACCGGTGTGCCACCCGGCGCAGCGTGACCGGCAGGGCCGGCGGACCGGTGGCGTCGGCACCCGGGTCGCTCTGCTCGAGCAGGTCGACGCTGACGAAATCGGCGAGCGCGGGCACACAGACCTCCGTCAGCTCCTGCGCCGTCCGGGTGACGTCGAGGGTGGTGCCGATGCGTATGCTGGCCTCGTTGACGAGTTGCAGCCGTGCCCGCGCGCTGTACTGCTCGGTGAAGTCGTGGGCCGTCACGCATACGCCGGCGACCCGGCCGCCGTCGTCGGTGAGGGGCGCGATCCGGGCCAGCCAGGCCTGTCCACGGCCCTCCCCGGCGGCACGTACGCGGGTCTGCATGTCGTGGCCCCGGCCGCTTCGCAGCACCTGGCTCATGTGCCGCTCCAACTCGAAGTGCCGGGGCTGGCTGCCCAGCTCGGTGGGCCTGAGCCCGCGCAGCTGGCGGGCAGGCAGCCCGAGGAGGGCCGCCATCGCGTCGTTGACACCGCGCAGGCGCAGGTCCCGGTCGAAGACCGCGGTGGCGCACGGGGACTGGAACATGGCCGCCCGGAGCAGCGGATCCTCGGACGGATCGGTTTCCCCGGACCCCAGCGGTGTGACGACCAGCCAGTCGCCGGTGCCGCCGTCCTCCCGCCGGACGCGGTGGGCGAGCACCCACACGGTGACGGTGCCACCGTCTTGGTGCCGAAGCGCGAGTGTGCCGCTCCAGAGTGTGCCCGACGGCGGTGGGGGCGGTTCCGCGCCGGTGGCGAGCAGGTCGGCCGCGGCGCGGCCGACCACCTGCTCGGCGCTGTGGCCCAGCAGCAGCCGGGCACCTTCGTTCCACCGCACGAGGGTGCCGTCGGCGGCGATGACGGCGCGGGCCGTCACCGGATCGTCGAACGGGTCGTCCGGCCTCATCGTCGCCACTCCATCGCGCACACTCACCGTGAACTGGTGGATCGCCAGAGTTCCAGCCTAGTGCGTCACAGCCGGACGTGGCCCGGTGCCCCCTCCGGCCCGGGCCGGAGGGGTGGGGGCGGCGCTTGAAGCGGTCGCCGGGGGCCGGCTCCCCGCGGTGTCCGCACCGCCGTCCGCCCGGCGTTCGTCACCGGTCCCGTCCCAACCGTTGACGGAGTGTCATGTCTGCCACAACCATGGTCCCGTATTGATGGGAGCGCTCCCATTCGATAATGCTCCCGTGCTGTCCCCAGACGCAGCGCGCCCCCACGCCGTGCTGCCGCCGTGTCCTCCCCAGAGGAGCCCAGACGTGAACAGACGCAGAACCGCTCTGCTGTCCCTCGCCGGCCTGCTGGCGAGCGCGCTCACCGCGCTGCCCGCCGCCCCGGCGGGGGCCGAGGAGGCCGAGCAGGTCAGGAACGGCACCTTCGACACCACCACCGACCCCTGGTGGGCCTCCGCCGGGGTCACCACGGGCCTGTCCGAGGGCCGTCTGTGCGCCGACGTCCCCGGCGGCACCGCCCACCGGTGGGACGCCGCCGTCGGCCAGAACGACATCACCCTGGTGAAGGGGGAGTCGTACCGCTTCACCTTCACCGCGAGCGGTTCGCCCGCGGGCCACGTGGTCCGGGCGATCGTCGGCCTGTCGGTGACGCCGTACGACACCTACTTCGAGATGACCCCGCAGCTCGGCGTCTTCGGCGACACGTACTCCTACACCTTCACCTCGCCCGTCGACACCTCCCAGGGGCAGGTCGGCCTCCAGCTCGGCGGCAGCGCCGACCCCTGGCGCTTCTGCGTGGACGACGTCTCCCTGCTGGGCGGCGTGGCCCCTGAGCCGTACGAGCCCGACACCGGGCCCCGGGTCCGCGTCAACCAGGTCGCCTACCTGCCGTCGGGACCGAAGAACGCCACCCTGGTCACCGAGGCGACCGGGAAGCTGCCCTGGCGGCTGAAGGACGCCGACGGCAGGGTCGTCCGGCAGGGCACGACCGTGCCGCGCGGTGTGGACGGTTCCTCCGGGCAGAACGTGCACTCCGTCGACTTCGGCGCCCACCGTCAGCGGGGCACCGGCTACACCCTGGTCGTGGACGGCGAGACCAGCCGGCCCTTCGACATCGACGCGAGCGCCTACGAGCGGCTGCGGCTGGACTCGGCGAAGTACTACTACACCCAGCGCAGCGGCATCGAGATCCGCGACGACCTGCGCCCCGGCTACGCCCGCCCCGCCGGACACGTGGACGTGGCGCCCAACCGGGGCGACGGCGAGGTGCCCTGCCAACCGGGCGTCTGCGACTACACCCTCGACGTCACCGGCGGCTGGTACGACGCCGGCGACCACGGCAAGTACGTCGTCAACGGCGGCATCAGCACCTGGGAGGTGCTCAGCACTTACGAGCGCGCCCGACACGCCCGCACCGGACAGGCCGACAGACTCGGCGACGGCACGCTGGACATCCCGGAGAGCGGCAACGGGGTGCCCGACATCCTCGACGAGGCCCGCTGGGAACTGGAGTTCCTGCTGAAGATGCAGGTGCCCGAGGGGGAGCCGCTGGCCGGCATGGCCCACCACAAGATCCACGACGAGCAGTGGACCGGACTGCCGCTGCTGCCGAGCGACGACCCGCAGCGGCGCGAGCTGCATCCGCCGAGCACCGCGGCCACCCTGAACCTCGCGGCCACGGCCGCCCAGGCGGCACGTCTGTACCGGTCCTACGACAGGGAGTTCGCGGCGCGGACGCTGGCGGCCGCGCGCACGGCCTGGACGGCCGCGCTCGCCCACCCGCAGGAGTACGCGAGCCCGGACGACGGCACCGGCGGCGGGGCCTACCCGGACGACCAGGTGGGCGACGAGTTCTACTGGGCGGCGGCCGAGCTGTATCTCACCACGGGGGAGCGGCAGTTCGAGAGGTACATCCTGAACTCCCCGGTGCACACCGCCGACATCTTCGGTCCCCTCGGCTTCGACTGGTCGCGCACCGCGGCGGCCGGCCGGCTCGACCTCGCGACGGTGCCGAACGCGCTGCCCGGCCGGGACAAGGTCCGAAGCTCCGTCGTCAAGGGCGCCGACCGCTACCTGGCCACGCTCAGGGCCCACCCGTACGGCATGCCGTACGCGCCCGAGGACCACGTGTACGACTGGGGCTCCAGCCACCAGGTCCTCAACAACGCGGTCGTCCTCGCCACCGCCCACGACCTCACCGGCGCCGCGAAGTACCGGGACGGCGCGCTGCAGAGCATGGACTACATCCTGGGCCGCAACGCCCTGAACATCTCCTACGTCACCGGATACGGCGAGGTCAACGCGCACAACCAGCACAGTCGCTGGTACGCCCGTCAACTCGACCCGGCGCTGCCGAACCCGCCCGCGGGAACCCTCTCCGGCGGCCCCAACTCGAGCATCCAGGACCCCTACGCGCAGTCGAAGCTCCAGGGCTGCGTCGGCCAGTTCTGCTTCATCGACGACATCCAGTCCTGGTCCACCAACGAGCACACCGTCAACTGGAACGCCGCCCTGACCCGCATGGCCTCCTTCGTGGCCGACCAGGGATAGACGAGGCGCCGGCCCAAGGAGGCGGACCGGAGGGTCCGTACCGGTGCCGGAGGTGCCGTCCCGTTCCGCGGGGCGGCACCTCCGGCCTGCTCCCGCCTGTCCGGTCGGTACCGGTTCACAACCGCTCTGATCTGCGCATATTTACGATCGAGTACCTGAGCGGTACCGTGAGGGCATGCCTGCTCTCAATGTGGAGTTCAGTGACCGTGAACTCGAGGACCTGCGGCAGATCGCCAAGGAGCGCGGTACATCGATGAAGGCGCTCGTGCGTGAGGCGGCGGCGGCCGACATAGCGCGCCACCGGGCGCTGCAGGAGGGCGCGGAGGCGTTCCGTCAGTTCTTCGCCTCCCACGCCGACGAATTCGCCGCCGCCTTCCCGGACGACGAACCACGCGCCGAGGGCGAGGGGCGGGCCGCCTGACCGATGGGACCCGTCCTGCACATCGACGTGCCCTGGCTGCTCCAGCGGCACGAGGAGGTCCTCCCGGGCCAGCCCACCATCAACGACTTCTCGGCGCTGGTCGCAGCCGTCGCCCGGCATCGCGTCGACCCGCCCCGCCTCGGCGTGGACTCGGATCCCGCCTGGCGGGCCGCCGCCCTGCTGCACACCCTCACCCTGCTCCGGCCGCTGCCGTCGGCCAACGCCCGCTTCGCCTGCGCGACGGCCGTGGCGTACATGTTCGTCAGCGGAGCAGGCATCGACCCGCCCTACGGTGCGATCGTCGACCTGGCCCGCGATCTGATGTCCGGTACGGCGGATGTCTACGCGGCGGCGGACCGACTGCGGTCCTGGCAGATCTGACACCGCCGCCCGGAATGCGAACCGGGGAATGCGCGAGGGGAAAAGCACAGGTGGAAAGCCGGTGCGAGGGGGACCGGCCGGGCTTTTCGTGTCGACTTCCTGTCAACGGGCGGAGGTTGCCCGAGCGCCTTGTCGGCCCTGTGCGGGTGTGCGAGAGTGAGCCACCCGCGAGGGGGTAAAATCCGGGGTCGCACGCGCGTTGACAAACCGGATCCGATTTCACCGTCGGTGAATTCGCGTCCTCCCGCGCAAAGCCGCCAAGAGGTATGGACCAATCGGGGACTTCCCTTTTAGGCGTCAGAACTTCTGTGTCACCTGCGCGTGGGAAGGAACCACCTCAGTGCCCACCCCTCACCCCCGTCGGCCACCGTATCCCCCTCCCGGCGGGGATCCGGGGGAGTCCGACGAGGCCCTCGCCACGCGGCTGCGAGACCGCCCGGAGAGCGAGGCCGCCCAGTCCGTGGCATTGCTGACGGCGCGTCACTGGACGTCCATGCACGACTACGCGACCGTCTGCCTCGCCTCGTCGGGGCCGACGGCCGCCATGGTCACCGCGGCGGCACAGCACCGGGTCCTGGACCGGATCGCCCTCGGCGAACCGGCCGTCGCACTGCGCCCGGTGCTGCTGGTGGCCGTGCGGGACACGGTCCGGGAATGGGCCGCCGACGACCGCACGGCGGACGCTCTGCCCGACCTGCAGAAACCCGCGGGCGGACGCGGCATGCGCGCGGCGAAGACGATGACGCCGGACAACCGCACGCTCGCCCAGCGTTCCTTCCGCTCCCTGCCCGCCCTCGCACGCTGCGTGCTCTGGCACGTGGAGGTCGAGGCGGAACCCATATCGGTCCCGGCCGGACTGCTCGGCATCGATCCCGACATCGCGTCGGGCGCGCTCGAACAGGCGCGTGACGCATTCCGTCAGGGCTGCGTCCGCGCCCATCAGGAACTCGCGCCCACGAAGGACTGCCGGTTCTACAACCGACTCCTCGACGTGCCCATCCGCCGGGGCAGGACGCTGCTCCCCGACGTGCAGCAGCACCTGACGGACTGCCGCTACTGCCGGAACGCGGCCGAGCAGCTGAGCCACTTCGAGGGCGGTCTCGGCACACTCCTCGCCGAGGCGGTCCTCGGCTGGGGCGCCCGCCGCTACCTCGACTCCCGCCCCGGCCGGGCGACGCCGGGCCCGCGCGGCGGCCGCGCCGCCCGCCGCGGACACCGGGGCGGCGGAGGGTCCGGTGGCAGCCGGCACCGCCTCCTGTCCCGGGTTCCCGCACCCGCCCGCCTCACCGGCCTGGGACTCCCGGACGCGGTGCGCTCCACCCGCACCCTGCTCACCGGCCTCGGAGCCGTCTCGGCCGGCGTGCTGGTGAGTGTGCTCATCGCGGGGCCCTCCACACCCGACGGCGGCACCGACCCGACGGGCGCCGCCGGCGCGGCCGGCGGCGGAGGAGTCGTACCGACCGAGTCCCCGCCGGGCGTGGCCGGCCTGCCCACGGGTCCGGAGCAGACCCTCCTGCGCAACGCCGCCTCCGGCCTGTGCCTGGACACCCGGGGCGAGCCCCGGGACGGCGTCGGCACCCGGATGGCGCCGTGCTCCTCACGGTGGAGCCAGCAGTGGACCTACGAGGACGACGGCCTGCTGCGCAGCGTGGCCGACCCCGGTCTGTGCCTGGACTCGCACAAGGACGCCGGTGTCGTCGTTCTCGCCACCTGCGCCGAGGAGAACGACGGCCGGGGCGACGACGTGCGCTACGACCTCACCGTGCAGGGCGAGTTGCTGCCCCGCTGGGACGAACAGCTGGCGCTCGCCCCGGCCGGCCCTGACGCGAACGCCGACGTCGTCGTCAGGGTGCGGGACCGGGCCGAGGGCCAGCGCTGGGTGACCGAACCGGTGGAGTCGGCCGAGGACTCCTGACGTGAACCGTGTGCCGTGGCGGTCCACCGCCCCGGCACACGCCACTCCGCTCCACCGCCCCGACAGGGCGAGGGCGAGGTCCGGTTCGGCGAGCGGACGGCGGAGGAATCATGAACACAAGTTGTCGCGGAACGGTCGGCCGGCAGCGGAATCGGAATGTTTCAGGCCTATTGCTGAGCGGCGGGAATTCGGCCATCTGGCCACTTCGCACACGCGGCACCCCTGTGATTACGGGGTTCGCGTGTCCACGTTCCGTGACTTCGCGCCACTGATTCAATACGCAAGGTTACCGAAACCGGCAGGGTCGACGTGTGTTTCCGCGGCGGACTCGGCAGACTCCCGCTCGCCGGCCCGGCACCACCGAGCAGGGTCCGGCACCTCGTCGAAACGAGCGGAAGGATGCACACCATGCGGAACACCGCGCGCTGGGCCGCCACCCTCGCCCTGACGGCCGCGGCCGTCTGCGCACCTCTGTCCCACGGCGCGTCGGCCGTCCCGGGCGACGCCCCGTCCGCGCTCTACGCCCCGTCGGCCCTCGTGCTCACCATGGGGCGCGGCGAGAGCGCGGCGGTCGTCACGCCGGAACGCGCCGTCACCCTGACCTGTGCCCCCGAGGCCTCGGGCACCCACCCGGCCGCGGCCGCGGCGTGCGGGGAGCTGGCCGAGGTGGGCGGGGACCTGCGCGCGCTGACTGCCGCGGAGGGTGTGTTCTGCACCAAGCAGTACGACCCGGTCGTGGTCACCGTCGACGGCGTGTGGCAGGGGCAGCGCGTGTCCTACGAGCGCACCTTCCCCAACGAATGCGTGATGAACGCCCACGGTTCGGGCGTCCTCACGTTCTGAGACCGGGACCGCACGGTTCCCGTGACCGCGTGGCGGTCGGGGTACTGGGGAGTACCGACCTCCTCGCGGAACGTGCGGTCTCGCACAAGGGGGCCGGCGGGCGGAGTGGGGCCGCCCGCCGGCCTCCGGCGTTTCCGGAGGCTTGCTCCCCCTGACGGGAACACGACTCCAGAAGCATGTCGGACTCGTGTCCGACGCTCTCGCCGATCCGCGGGCCGGCGTCACGCCATCTGTCGTCGCACCAGTTCGTGCAGTCGCCCGGCCGGGTCGGCGAGCAAGTGGGCCGGCGGGCCCTGCTGGACCACCTTGCCGTGCTCCATCACCACCACCCGGTCCGCGTCCAGCACCGTTGACAGCCGGTGCGCGATGACGACCCGGGTGGCCCGCAGCGCCTTGGTGCTCTCGATCACCGTGCGCTGCGTCTCGTTGTCCAGGGCGCTGGTCGCCTCGTCGAAGAAGAGGATGCGCGGTCGGCGGATCAGCGCCTGGGCGATCATCAGCCGCTGCCGCTGGCCACCGGAGACCGCGCCGCTGCCCGAGACGATGGTGTGCAGACCCATCGGCATCCGCCGGATGTCCTCGGCGAGCCCCGCCATCTCGGCCGCCGCCATCGCCTCCTCGGGCGTGTACGGCTCGGTGCCGCAGATGACGTCCAGGAGGGAACCGGTGAACGGCTGGGCGTGCTGGAGCACCACACCGCACTGCCGGCGCACCGCCGACTGGTCGAGCGCGGCCAGGTCCTGACCGTCGTACAGCACACTTCCCGACAGCGGCCGGTCGAAGCCGATGAGCAGCCGCAGCAGTGTGGACTTGCCGCAGCCGCTGGGGCCGACGACCGCCACGAACTCTCCCGGCCGCACCTCGAAGGAGACGTCGTCGAGGACCAGCGGACCGTCGTCCGAGTAGCGGAAGGAGACCCGCCGTGCCTCGAGCGCCCCGCTCAGCGGGCCCGGCCGGGTGCTCGCCGCCCGCACCTCGGGCGTCGCGTCCAGCACCGGCCGGATCTGCTCGAACAGCGGCAGCGCGGCCACCCCGGAGACGAACGCGCCGGTCAGTTGGGTGACCGAGGTCAGCACCATCGTCACCGACGTGTTGAAGGTGAGGAACTCGGCCGCCGTCATCGAGCCGCGCGCCGGGCCCGCCAGCAGCATGAACATCGCCAGCGTGCACAGCGGCAGATAGACCGCGCCCAGCACCGCCGTCAGGTTCTTGATCCGGCCGGCCTTCTGCTGGAGCTCACGGCTGTGGGCGAACTCGGACGCCCACGCCCCGTACGCGTAGTTCTCCGCCGCCGCCACCCGCAGCTTCGGCAGGCCGCGCAGTGTCTGGAAGGCCTGGTTGTTCAGCTTGTTGGTGAGCACCACCAGACGCCGCTGCCACCGCACCTGCCACAGCCCGAGCCCCGTGAACACCGCGGCGATGACGACGAGCATCCCGATCGCGGCCAACGCCATCGGCACGCTGAACCACAGCAGCAGCCCCAGGTTCATCGCGCCGACGGTGACCGACTGGGCCACCGTCGGCCCGACCCCGGCCAGCAGCCGGCGGATCGCGCTGATGCCCATGGCCGCGCTCGCCAGCTCACCGGTCGAGCGCTCGGTGAAGAACGACGTCGGCAGCCGCAGCAGCCTGTCCCACACGGCCGGCTGGAGCGTGGCCTCCACCCGGCCCTCCAGCCGCAGCAGGGTGAGGTTCTGCAGCAGCATGAAGGCGGCGGCCACCACACTGCTGAGGATCACCGCGAGACACACCTGCGTGATCAGCCCGGTCTGCGCCTTCGGCACGAACTCGCCGAGCACCTTGCCCGTGGCGATCGGCACCAGTGCCCCGATCGCCACCGTGACCAGACCGCTGAGCAGCAGCCCCGTCAGATCGCCGCGGGTGCCCGACATGCAGAACCGCACCAGCCTGAGCGGGCTGAGCCGCCGCTCGGGCAGCGGGCGGTAGAACATCACCGCCTGCGGCTCGAACTCCGCGGCGTTCGCCTTCTCCACCGGCGTCTCCCGCCCCGTCGCGGGATGCACCGCGACATATCCGCCGCGCCGCCACAGCAGCGCAACCGGCGCGCCGGACAACGCCCGGTGACCCACCAGCGGACCGACGTCGTCCCGCCACCAACGGCCGTCCAGCCGTACGGCACGGGTGCGCAGACGGGACGCGACGGCGATCTGCTCGACCGGATCGAGACGATCGCCGCCGGTGCCCGACCGGGCCGGCTCGGCGAGCGTGATCCCGGCCGCCCGCGCGACCAGCTCGCAGGCCGCGTACGTGGCGTCCGCGTCGGCCGCGGTCGTTCCCTGCGCCGACCGCTTGCCGATGGCGGCGAGCAGCGTCCGGTCGGCCTGGGCGCGGACCGCCTCACCGGCCTTGATGCCCTCGGCGGTGCGTGTCTCGTGGGTGCGCTCCAGCTGTTCGATCCAGCGGTCCAACGTGGTCATCAGCCGGTACTGCTGGTCGACCAGGCTCTGCCACAGCGCCGGGTCCATCAGCAGGTCCGCCGCGGCCTCGGCGCCGTACAGCGAGCCGTACTGCACGCTGCCCGGCGGCACCTGCATCCAGAACACGTCGTCGTCGCTGGGCGCGGCGGCCCGCTCGGTGGCCATCGGTGCCTGGAACAGCACCGACAGACTGCGGCCCACACCGAGGGCGAGGGCGTACTCCAGCGGACTCGTGGTCGGCGGGACGTACTGCGGATTGCCGTACTCGTCGTACGACCAGGTCTGGGTGTCCGCCGCCTGGTACAGCTCGCGCAGGCCGATACGGTGCACCACGCAGTCCCGCAGCGGCCGGGCCACCAGGGTGTGCCGCGGTCCCGTGCCGGGGCCGAGCAGCAGCGAGCCCGCCGCCAGCCGGCCCAGGTGGTGCCAGTGGCCCTGCTCCTCGGCGTCGACGGCGAACAGGTCCACCGAGCCGGCCGCGATCAGCCACAGCGTCTGCGGCCCCGCCAGGTCCAGCCGGTTGAACCCGGCACAGTCCATCCGCGTGCCCAGCGAACCGAGCGCACCCAGCACGAGGTCGCCCCCGTGCCCCTCCTGCACGGCCGTCGTCATCTCACCGCTCCCTGACCAGCGCGGCGTACGAGCCCCCGCGCGCCACCAGTTCCTCGTGCCGGCCGCGCTCCACGACCGTGCCGTGGTCGAGGACGACGATCTCGTCGCTGTCCCGGACCGTGCTCAGCCGGTGTGCGATCACCACACAGGCACAGCCGCGACGGCGCAGATTGTCCATCACGACCAGCTCGGTCTCGGCGTCCAGCGCGCTGGTCACCTCGTCCAGCACCAGGATGCTCGGCCGCCGCACCAGCGCCCGTGCGATCTCCAGGCGCTGGCGCTGCCCGCCGGAGAAGTTCCGGCCGTCCTGCTCGACCCGGCTCCGGATGCCACCCGGCCGACGCGCGATCACGTCGTACAGGGCCGCGTCCCGGAGCGCCTCCTCCACCGCCTCGTCTGGGATCGACGGGTCCCACAGCGCCACGTTGTCGCGGACGGTGCCCTCGAAGAGGAACACCTCCTGGTCGACGAAGGAGACGGACGCGGCCAGCGCCCCGCGCGGAATGTCCTCGATGCGCTGCCCGTCGATCCGGATCACGCCCTCCCACGGCGTGTACAGGCCCGAGATCAGCCGGGACACCGTGGACTTGCCGCTGCCGGAACCACCGACCAGCGCCACCTGCCGGCCCGGCCCGACGGTCAGGTCGAAGCCGGTCAACAGCGGCTTGTCCAGCGGGTTGTAGCCGAAGGTGAGGTTCTGCAGCTCGACGTGGCCGCGCAGCCGGCGCGTGGACTCCCCGGCGCCGGGACGGCCGTAGAGCGGGTCGGCCCGGAAGTTCTCCACGTCCTTCAGCCGGGCCACGTCCGCCGCGAAGTCCTGGATCCGGCCCGCGACACCGTTGAGCCGGGTCAGCGGCGCGGTGAACCGGGTGACCAGTGCCTGGAAGGCGACCAGCAGACCGACCGAGATGTACCCCTCGACCGCGCGCATACCGCCGATCCACAGGATCAGCGCGCTGTTGAGCGTGGCGAGCGTCGGCGCGACCACGCCGAGCCAGGCAGTCGGCACACCGAGCCGCTGCTGCTCCTCCAGCGTGGTCGCGTGCTGCCCGGCCCACTTGCGGAAGTAGCCGTCCTCACCGCCGGTCGCCTTCATCGTCTCGATCAGCTGCAGGCCGGTGTACGCGGTGTTGGTGAGGCGTGCGGTGTCCGCGCGCAGTTTCGCCGTACGGGTCGCGCGCAGCCGGATGACGATCCGCATCGCCAGGACGTTGAGCAGTGCCACCCCGATCCCGACGAAGGTGAGCTGCGGGTCGTACGTGTACAGCAGCACCGCGTACAGCAGGACGACGACGGCGTCCACGCCCGCCGCCGACAGGTCCCGGGACAGCGTCTCGGCCACGGCGTCGTTGGACTGCAGGCGCTGCACCAGGTCCGCCGGGCTGCGCTGGGAGAAGAACGTCACCGGCAGCCGCAACAGGTGCCGCAGGAAGCGGGCGCTGGACAGGGTGGAGGAGACGAGCCGCCCGCGCAGCAGGTTGGCCTGCTGGAGCCAGGTCAGCACCAGGGTGAGCAGCACACAGGCGCCCATCGACGTGAACAGCACGCCCAGCATCGACGTCCGGCCGCCGATCAGGAACTCGTCGATGAAGGTACGGCTGAGTCCGGGCACCGCCGCGCCGACCGCCACCAGCAGCAGGCTCGACAGCACCACGGCGGGCATGGTCCCCGCCGTGCCGCGCAGCCGGGCCGGCATCGCACCGAGGACGCCCGGCCTGCGACCGCCCCGGGTGAAGTCCGGCCCGGGTTCCAGCGTCAGGACGACACCGGTGAAACTGCCGTCGAACTCCTCCAGCGGCACGAAACGGCGGCCCTTGCCGGGGTCGTTGACGAACACCCCGCGACGGCCGAACCGACGGCCCATGCCGTCGTAGACGACGTAGTGGTTGAACTCCCAGAACAGGATGGCCGGCGCCGTCACCTCGGCGAGGGCGGCCAGATCCATCTGCATGCCCTTGGCGGTCAGCCCGTAACCACGGGCCGCCTTCAGCAGGTTGCTGGCGCGCGAGCCGTCCCTGGAGACACCGCAGGCGATCCGCAGCTCCTCCAGCGGGACATGGCGGCCGTAGTGGCCGAGCACCATCGCCAGGGAGGCGGCGCCGCACTCCACGGCCTCCATCTGGAGCACGGTGGGCGTACGGACGGTCTTCCCGCGCGCCTTGGGCACCTTGCGTCCGGGCGGTGCGGCACGGCGCCGGCCGCGGGTCTCCTGTGCGGTGGTCACGGCAGCAGCCAGTCGACGGGACGTTCGTCGGACAGCCGGACGGAGCCCGAGGCCAGGGTCATCGAGGTCAGGGGGAACGGCGGCCCCTGGGCGGAGGACCACTGGTAACCGCTCTTCGTGGCGGACGACTTCTCCAGTTCGACCGTGACGGCCACCGGCCTTCCCTTCTTCGTGAACTGCTCGCCCAGCTGGCTGTCCCCGAGGAACGCGGTGATCTGCTGGGCGGACTGCGCGGAGCGGTCCACCGACTTCACCTCGCCGCGCAGCACGCCGTACTCCTGGCTCGGCACCGACTGCACGGTGAGGTCGACCGAGGCGCGCGCGGGAATACCGGCGGCGCTTTCGGCGGGGACGTAGACGGTCGCGTACAGCGGGTCGTCGGCGTCGGCGACCTTCTCCACGGCGGCGACGTTCGCGCCGGTGGTGATGATCTGCCCGACGCTGGCGGCGAGTGTGGTGATCCGGCCGGCGTCCAGGGTGCGGACGACGGCGTCGCCCTGCTCGGTACGGACCTTCAGGACGGGGGAGTTCGCGGGCAGCCGCTCGCCCTGCTTCGCGAGGACCGCGGTGACCTGGCCGGCGAGGGGGCTCTGCAGGACGTAACTGCCCTGCCCGTGTGTCAGGACGGCGGGCGCGGCCACCGTGGAGGTCACGGATCCGGTCACCGCCCACACGGAGGCGGCCGCCATGGCGACCACGGTCACGGAGAGGACCAGCCAGCCCTGCGGCCGGGCGAAGCGCACCGGGAGATCGAGTTCCTCGGGCGACTGGAGCTTGGCGAGGGCCTGTTGGCGGAACTGCACGGTTCTTCCCTCACCTGCGTGAACTCTGCGAAGGACGGCGGGGTACGGCTCGGCTGAGCCGGCGGGGCGACCGGCCGGGGGTGCCGGGTCCTGTCGTGACGTCCCGTCCGCCGGGGCGACGGGACCTGGAGCAACGCCGAGCCCCGGAGCCGGGGGGTGGCTCCGGGACTCAGTGACACAAGGGCGCGATCAGAGACCGGCGACCAGGTTCGTGACCGGGGCGGTGTTCAGGCCGGTGACACCTTCGACGGTGCCGACGGCCGTGTTGGCCAGGCCGGAGACCGGGGCGATGCCGTCCACCGTGCCCGTGACGGTGTTCACGGCGTTCACGGACAGGCCGCCGGAGACGTTGTCGAGCTCGGCGTCGGAGATCTCGACGGTCTCGACCTGGGGGGTGGAGTTCATGATGGAGCTTCCCTTCGTATGGATATGGCACAAGGGGGGAGAGCGGCCTCCTCTGGGGACAGGGGAAAGCCGCGACCGCGAGCGCCGGACCCCGGCGCGCCGGATGCCCGGAACGGCCTTGCGGTGCGATGGATCAAAGCACGCCCCGGCTGCGGGCTTCCAATCAAACAAACCTCCCACCAGCGAACTTGCGGCTTTGAGGCGCTCAAGAGTGCAGAGAAGGGCACGGCCCGGTGGCGACTTCTTCACATGGCTCACGGCATCGGCCCGTCCCACCGCTTGCGCCCCCGGGCCGGAATCCGGCACACCGGCCCCAAAGGTGTGAGCGGGGCGGCCGGCCCGTGGGCGACTTCCGGCTCCGGTGACCGCGTTGGGAAGTCGATGTGCAGATTCACTGAAGCCGGGATTCCGCTCACCGTCCACGACGGAGCGTGCGCACCCGATCGCGGTGCGTGCCGCTGTCGGGTGGCTGCCCAAACAGTCTGCGAGGCACACGAGTTGGCCGATTCTGCGGAGTGAACCCGGTGTTCGCAAAAGGATTTGAACGCCCTGCCGGACCCGTGCGTACCAACAGCCATCCAGGCGCCGACAGCCGCCGAACGGCGGCACGACTCCGGTCCCCCCCAGGAGGTCGAGAAGTTTGAGTCACAAGCGAATTCCGAAGCGCAAGGCCGCGATAGCGGTGGGCGGTGTGGTGGCGCTCGGCGCCGCCGCGATCCTGCTCCCCAACGCCAACGCGTCACAGGACGGCGCGACGGACGGCGCCGCGGCGACGGCGCCGCCGAAGACACTGAAGGCCACGGACGCCTCGGATCTCGCCTCGCAGCTCGCCGGGCTCCTCGGCGACGCGTTCGCCGGTTCCTACTACGACGGGGGCAAACAGCAGCTCGTCGTCAACGTCGTACCGGGCGACGACAACAACGTGATCGTGCAGGCGAAGAAGGCGGGTGCGACCGTCCGCGAGGTCGACAACAGCATGACCGAGCTGGAGGCTGGCGCGCAGACGCTGAAGACCGAGGCGACCATCCCCGGCACCTCGTGGGCCGTCGACCCGCGCACCAACAAGATCCTGGTCACCGCCGACTCCACGGTGACCGGCGACAAGTGGGACAGGCTGGAGTCCACCGTGCGGGGCCTCGGCTCCGGCATGGCGACCATCAAGAAGTCCGCGGGCACGTTCAGGACGTTCGCCTCGGGCGGGGACGCCATCTTCGCCGCCAACTCCCGCTGCTCCCTCGGCTTCAACGTCACCGCGGGCGACGGCACCCCCGCCTTCCTGACGGCCGGTCACTGCGCGCTCGGCGGGCGGCAGTGGTCCGACCAGCAGGGCGGCGCCCCGATCGCCACCATCGACCAGGCCGTCTTCCCCGGCGAGGGCGACTTCGCGCTCGCCAAGTACGACGACCCGACCACGCAGGCGCCGAGCGACGTCGACGTCGGCGGCCAGACCGTCCAGATCACCGAGGCCGCCGAGGCCACCGTCGGCCAGGAGGTGTTCCGGATGGGCAGCACCACCGGGCTCGCCGACGGTCAGGTGCTCGGTCTCAACGCCACGGTGAACTACCCGGAGGGCACGGTCACCGGTCTCATCCAGACCGACGTCTGCGCCGAGCCCGGTGACAGCGGCGGCTCGATGTTCACCCAGGACGGCCTCGCGATCGGCCTGACCTCGGGCGGCAGCGGCGACTGCACCGTCGGCGGCGAGACGTTCTTCCAGCCGGTCACCACTGCCCTGGCCGCGGTCGGCGCGACCCTCGGCGAGGGCGGCGCGGGCGCGGGCGCCGACGACCAGGCGGGCGGCGAGGACGCCGGTGACGGTGAAGCCGACGGTGAGATCGGCGGTGAGGACGCCGCTCAGGAAGCCGGTGACGGAGCGGGCCAGGACGTCGGCCAGGGGGCCGGCGACGGAGCCGGACAGGGGGCCGGATACGGCGCCGACCGGGATGCGGAGGACGGTGGCGGTCAGAGCGGAACCCACTGACCGGAACCCACTGACCGGGACCCGCCCGACCGCACCGGGCGGAGCGCCCACGGTGGGCTGCCGCCCCGGACCCTCGCCACGCGACCGTGGCAGGGTCCGGGGCGGCACCGCGCGGGGCGGCACCGCGCGGGGCGGCCGAGGGCGGGCTCAGTCCGGAGGCAGCGCCCTGAGCAGGAGCAGCGCGACATCGTCCACCCGCCCCTCCGGACGCGCACCGTGCTGGACCAGGGCGTCGGCGAGGTCGTCCAGGGGACGGTCCCCGAGGCCGGTGAGGCGGCGGCCCAGACCGGCCAGCGCGTCCTCGAAGTCGGTGCCGGGTGATTCCACCAGTCCGTCGGTGTAGAGGACGAGGAGCGCCCCGGGGGAGAGGTCCACCTCGGTCGTCGGATACGTCGCCGAACCGTCGATGCCCAGCAGCGGGCCGCCGGCCAGGTCCAGCACCCGCACCCGGCCGTCCGGCCTCCTCAGCAACGGCGGCGGATGGCCCGCCCTGGACATCACGGCCCGCCCGCGCACGGGATCGAGCCGCAGATACAGGCAGCTCGCGAACAGCTCGGAACCCAGCTCGAGCAGCAGCCGGTTGGTGCTGCGCATCACCTCCTCGGGCGGCTGCCCGACCGTCGTGTACGCGCGGACCGCGGTGCGTACCTGCCCCATCAGCCCGGCCGCCGTCACGTTGTGCCCCTGCACGTCCCCGATCACCGCCGCAGCCGTCCCCCGCGACGGCACCAGATCGTAGAAGTCGCCCCCGATCTCCATTCCCTGAGTGGCCGGCAGATAGCGGGCCGCCGCTTCGATCCCGGCCAGCGACGGCAGCGTGTGCGGCAGCAGCGCCGCCTGCAGCCCGTGCGCCAGCCGGTGCTTGGCGTCGTAGAGCAACGCCCGCTCCAGCGCCTGGGCGATCAGCCCGGCCAGGCTCGTCAGCACCGCCCGCTCCTCCGTCGTGAAGCGGTGCGGCGAGGCGTAGGCCAGCACGCACGTCCCCACCGGACGCCCCGAGGCGATCAGCGGCAGATAGGCCCACGACGAGAAGCCCGAGGGGTTCACGACCAGGACCGGATACAGGCGCTCCAGTTCCTCCCGGGACTCGAAGAACGCGGGCACACCGGTGCGCAGCACCTGAGCGCCGGGGGTCGGTTCGGACAGCGGCATCCCGTCGTACCGCTCGACGACGGGCGGATCCGGATACCCGCGGTGCCCGAGGACGAGCAGCCGTCCCGCCCGTGAGCCGAGGATCACCAGTCCCTGACTGCCCACCGCCGGGGCGATCTGGTCCGCGACCAGTTGCACCACGTCCTGCACGCCCACCGCCTCGGTCAGCGTGCCGGCCAGGTTCAGCACCTGGGAGATGGTGACGAGCCGGGCCGGAGCGGTGCCCGACTGTCGCGCGGCCCGGTTCGTGTCCACCGCGGTACGGGCCCGGTTGATCCGGACACTGAGCCCCGTCGTACTCGGATACATCCGGAACGACAGCCACTCGTCGGGCGGGCGCAGCGCCACGAACGACGTGGTGTGCTGGCTGAGCAGCGCGGCCCGGTAGTGCTCCTCGTACACGGGATCGTTCAGCCACGGTACGGTCGCCCACAGCTGGGCGCCGAGCAGCCGGTCGACCGGGGTGTCCAGCAGGTTCGCCGCGGCGGCGTTGGCGAAGCCGACCCGCCCGTTCAGATCGAGCGAGCACAACCCGTACGGCAGCCGGGCCGCCATCCGCGCCGCCTCCACCGTGCCGAGCGTGTCGGCCAGGCCGCTCACCAGCGGCGCGGCCAGCAGATCCGGCTCCGAAGGAAGCGGCAGACTCTCCTCGGCGGCACGCTCCAGCCGCGCCGCGAGACGGTCGCAGGCGGTGGTCAGGTGATCACGCTCCCCCTCGGACAGCTCCGGCGGGCGGTCGCCGGGCCAGGTCACGAACACCGCGCCGTAGGCCCTGGTCGCGGTGGCCACCGGCAGCGCGGCCAGCGAGAACCGGTACGGCAGCACCACGGCGATCCGGGGATAGCGTCGCGCCATCTCCTCCTCGCCGCCCACCCAGACCAGGCGCCGCTCGCGCACCGCGTCGGCGACCGGGATCGGCGCGCTCAGCGCCACCCGCTCCCAGGGCGCCGCGAACGCCCGGGGAAGCCCCGCCACCACCGCCATCTCCAGCACCGGCCGGTCCGGCGCGACCAAGTACACCCCACCGGAGTGGGCGTGCACCTCGTCCATCATCTCGGTGAGCGTCAGGGAGAGCAGCGGACGGCCGACCGGGGCCTGCGCACCCGGCCGCACCCGCGCGGAGGACTGCCTCTCGGACACGCCGACCACCTCCTCGCTCGGCCGCGTCGCCCGCCCCGAGAACCCAATCTCCCCCCTGCGGGCCCGCCCCGCACGGCGAGCCGCGCGGCACCCGGTCCGCTCCGGCGCGCCCCGCGGGTCCGTCCCGGTCGGATTCCTGTCGGACCGCCGGAACGCGACGGGATGCCGCAGGGGCTGCGCGGGGCCCGTACAAGCGCTGTAATGGCCAACGTGGTCGGTGAGGGCGCTGCGGGACGCAGCACGAGAACGCTGCGCGCGGAAGCCGCCCTGACGGCGATCACCACCGAACCGGAGACACCGGACCGGTTGCGCCGGGTCCTGGAACAGGCCCTCGTCTTCGCCGGCGCCGCGCTCGTCGCCGTGTACACGCCCAGCGCGGAGGGCGAGCAGCTGCTCCTGGTCGAGTCGGCCGGGATCCCGCGGACCCTGTGCGGGGTGCGCGACAGCCACTCCGTCGCCGGGCGCTCCCCGGCCGCCGAGGCCGTGCGCGGCGGCCGGCCGGTGTGGCTCGGACCGACGGAGCTCGCCGCCCGGGCCCAGGCGCGGCGCGTACCCGCTCGTGACTTCTCCCTCGCCGCCCTGCCCGTGCGCCACGATCCCGGGGGCTGTCTGCTCGCCCTCAGCGAGCGCCCCGGCGGCTTCGACCCCGAGGACCGGGTCTGCCTGGGGCTCGTCGCCGACTCGGTCGCCTTTCCCGGGGCGCCGGCCGCCGACGGCGGCGGCGAGCTGCCGCCGGACACCTTCAGCCTCGCCGTGGACACCGGACGGGTCCGGCTGGGCGACGAGGTCCTGAACCTGTTCGGCCTCGGCCCGGACGACTTCGACGGCCGGGTGGAGACCCTGATGGGGCTGACCGTGCCGGAGGACCTGCCCTCCGTGATGTCGGTGGTCGAGGCCGACCACCTGACCGTCGGCGAGCGCGAGCTGGAGTTCCGGGTGCTGCAGCCCACCGGCCCGCCGAAGTGGCTCCGGCTCCGCGGTCGGCTGCTGCAGGGCGGAGAGGGCCGTCCGGCCCGCCTCGTGGGCTCCGTCGCCGACGCGTCCACGCTGCGCTCCGAGGTCACCGACGTGGCCCGGGTGCAGCGCCTCGCCGCCGCACTCGCCACCGCGGTCACCGTCCGCGAGGTCGGCGGGGCCGTGGTCGCCGCCCTGCGCGGGCCGCTCGGGGCCGACCGGATCGCGGTCGCCGAACTGGAGGGCGACCGGCTCGTCGTCACCGTCCTCGACCCGCCGGAACCGGATGCCTGGCCGGAACTGTGGCGCGCGGAGTGGCGCACCGAATGGCCCGAGGCACCGGTGCGCACCATGCCCACCCTCGCCGCCGTCCTGCGCGAGGGCCGGCCCCGGATCTGGCCCGCGGGCAGCCCGCTGGAGACCTCCCTCGCCGAGGTCGGACCCGGCGGCCTCGCCGTGCTGCCGCTGCCCGCCGGCAACCGGATGGCCGGCGCCTGCCTCATCGGCTGGGACGCCCCGCACGACTTCGGAGCCGACGAACGCGCCCTGCTCACGGCCGCCGCCGGCCTCGCCGGACAGGCCCTGATGCGGGCCCGTGCCTTCGACGCCGAGCACGAGCTGGTCGGCATGCTCCAGCGCCAGCTGCTGCCGCGCCGGCTGCCCCGGCTGCCCGGCGCGGTCGCCGTCGCCCGCTATCTGCCCAGCACGGTCGGCCTGGAACTCGGCGGCGACTGGTACGACGTGATCCCGCTGCCCGACAACCACGTCGCCCTGGTCATCGGCGACGTCCAGGGGCACAGCGCGGGCGCCGCCACCCTCATGGGACAGATGCGCACCGCGCTGCGCGCCTACGCCGTCGAGGGGCACGCGCCCGACGTGGTGGTGTCGCGCGCCAACCGGTTGCTCATCGACATGGAGAGCGACCTCTTCGCGACCTGTTGCTATGTCGACGTCGACCTGGAGGAGGGCTCCGCCTGGTGCGTACGCGCCGGGCACCTGCCGCCGGTGCTGCGGCACCCGGACGGCCGCACCGAGATCGCGGAGGCGGAGGGCGGCCCACCGCTCGGCGTCATGACACAGGCCGACTTCCCGATGAGCCCGCTCCGGCTCCAGCCCGGCACGACCGTCGCCCTCACCACGGACGGCCTGGTCGAGTCCCACGAGGCCGACATCGACGAGGGCATGGACGACTTCGCCAGCCGGCTCGCCGCCGCCGACCCGGCCCACCTCGGGCTCGTCGCCGACGCCCTGCTCGGCAGGGCCGCGCGCAGCGACGACGTCGCCCTGCTGCTGATGCGCTACGACGGCATGGCCCTGCGCCCGCTGCGGGAGAGCTGGACGGTGTGGCGGGTGCCCCGGGCGGTGGGCCACGCCCGCCGCTTCACCCGGCGCACCCTGCGCTCCTGGGGCGCGACCGAGGACCTCGACACCGCCCTGCTCGTCGTCTCCGAACTGGTCACGAACGCCCTCGTGCACACCGAGGGACAGGTCCGTCTCGACCTCACCCTCGTCGGCGACCGGCTCCGCCTCGCGGTCGCCGACGCCTCGCCGCGCAGTCCCGTCAAGCCGAGCAGCATCGGCTGGGAGGCCACCGGAGGCCGCGGCATCCTGCTCGTCGAGGCGGTGTCGGCGGCCTGGGGGACGCTCCCGGTCAGCGGCGGCAAACAGGTGTGGGCGGAACTCGTCCCGCGCCGGTGAGCGCGTGGTGTCACCGGCCGTCGACGACGGTCCCGACGCCCGGGTCATCCCTTCGAGTGACACGGCCGACGAGCGCGACACGGCCCCGTGTCCACCGTCGCGGGCCGGAACCACGGCGACTGGACGGCTCTCCTTGGGAATTTCGCAATGAACCGTTAAAAGAAGCGACGTTCCATCCGCCGCGCACCACTATGGTGAGTCAGATGAAGGCTCTCGTGCTGTCCGGCGGCGCCGGAACCCGGCTGAGGCCGATCACCCACACCTCGGCCAAGCAGTTGGTGCCCGTGGCCAACAAGCCCGTGCTTTTCTACGGGTTGGAATCGATCGCGGACGCGGGTATCACCGAGGTCGGGATGATCGTCGGCGACACGGCCGCTGAGATCGAGAACGCGGTGGGCGACGGTTCGAAGTTCGGCCTGCAGATCACCTACATCCCCCAGGAGCAGCCACTGGGGCTGGCGCACGCCGTGCTGATCGCCCGCGAATGGCTCGGCGACGACGACTTCGTGATGTACCTCGGCGACAACTTCATCGTCGGTGGCATCACCGGCCTCGTGGAGGAGTTCCGCAGACACCGGCCCGACGCGCAGATCCTGCTCACCCGGGTCGCCGACCCGCGCTCCTTCGGTGTCGCCGAACTCGACGCGGGCGGGCAGGTGATCGGCCTGGAGGAGAAACCCGAGCGTCCCAAGAGCGACCTCGCCCTCGTCGGCGTCTATCTGTTCACGCCCGCCGTCCACGACGCGGTGCGCGCCATCAAGCCGTCCTGGCGCGGCGAACTCGAGATCACCCACGCCATCCAGCACCTGATCGACTCCCGCGCCGAGGTGCGCTGCACCGTCATCCAGGGCTACTGGAAGGACACCGGCAACGTCGTCGACATGCTGGAGGTCAACCGGTCCGTCCTCGAAGGGATCGAGCGCCGGATCGACGGCGACGTGGACACCGCTTCCGAGACCATCGGCCGGGTGGTGGTGGAGGAGGGGGCCCGGATCAGCAACTCGCGCGTCGTCGGGCCCGCCGTCATCGGCGCCGGTACCGTCGTCAGCGACTCCTACGTCGGACCGTTCACCTCCGTCGCGGAGAACTGCCGGATCACCGACAGCGAACTCGAGTTCTCCATCGTGCTGCGGGACTCCTCGATCGAAGGCGTCCGCCGCATCGAGTCCTCACTGATCGGCCGTCACGTCGAGGTGACCCCGGCCCCCAGCGTCCCCAGCGCCCACCGACTCGTCCTCGGAGACCACAGCAAGGTGCAGATCCATTCATGAACCTCCTCGTCACCGGAGCCGCCGGCTTCATCGGCTCCCGCTACGTCCGTACGCTGCTCGCCGCCGACGCCCCCGAGGCGCCGAGGATCACCGTGCTGGACGCGCTCACCTACGCCGGCACCCTCGACAACCTCGAACTCGACCACCCCCGGCTGGAGTTCGTCCACGGCGACATCCGCGACGCCGACCTCGTCGACAAACTGACCGCCGAGGCGGACCAGGTGGTCCACTTCGCCGCCGAGTCCCACGTCGACCGCTCCATCCTCACCGCGTCCGACTTCGTCCTCACCAACGTGGTCGGCACCCAGGTCCTCCTCGACGCCGCCCTGCGCCACGGCGTGGACACCTTCGTGCACGTCTCCACCGACGAGGTCTACGGATCGATCGCGTCCGGCTCGGCGACCGAGGAGTACCCCCTCGAACCCAGCTCGCCCTACTCCGCGTCCAAGGCCTCCTCCGACCTGCTCGCCCTGGCCTACCACCGCACCCACGGTCTGGACGTCCGCGTCACCCGCTGCTCCAACAACTACGGGCCGCACCAGTTCCCCGAGAAGGTCATCCCGCTGTTCGTCACCAACCTCCTCGACGGCGGGAAGGTCCCGCTCTACGGCGAGGGCCTCAACGTCCGCGACTGGCTGTACGTGGACGACCACTGCGCGGGCATCGACCTCGTGCGGACCGGAGGCCGGGCCGGCGAGGTCTACAACATCGGCGGCGGCACCGAACTCACCAACAGGGACCTCACCGGGCTCCTCCTCGAAGCCTGCGGGGCCGGCTGGGAGAGGGTCGAGCACGTCGAGGACCGCAAGGGCCACGACCTGCGGTACTCCGTCGACTGGAGCAAGGCCCGCGACGAACTCGGCTACCGCCCACGCCACGACTTCACCACCGGCCTCGCCGAGACCGTCGCCTGGTACCGCGACAACCGCGACTGGTGGGAGCCCCTCAAACGGCGCGTCGCGGAGCAGCCATGAAGTGGCTGGTCACCGGGGCGGGCGGGATGCTCGGCCGGGACACCGTCGACGAACTGACCCGGCGCGGCGAGCGGGTGACCGCTCTCGACCGGGCCGCCCTCGACATCACCCGGGCCGAGGCCGTCGAGCGGGCGTTCACCGAGCACCACCCCGACATCGTGGTCAACTGCGCCGCGTACACCGCCGTCGACGACGCCGAGACCGACGAGGAACGCGCCACCCGGATCAACGGCGACGGACCCCGTCTGCTGGCCCGCACCTGCGCCACGCACGGCGCCCGGCTGATCCATGTCTCCACCGACTACGTCTTCTCCGGCGACGCCCGCGCCACCCCCTATCCCGAGGACCACCCGACCGCCCCGCGCACCGCCTACGGCCGCTCCAAACTCGCCGGCGAGCGGGCCGTGCTGGAGGAGCTGCCCGGCGCGAGCGCCGTCGTGCGCACCGCTTGGCTGTACGGGGTCCACGGCAGAAACTTCGTGCGGACGATGATCGGTCTCGAGGCCCGCCGCCCCACCGTCGACGTCGTCGACGACCAGCGGGGGCAGCCCACCTGGAGCGTGGACGTCGCCGAACGCATAGCCGACCTCGGCCCTCGCCTCGGCGACGACGTGCACGGAGTCTTCCACGCCACCAGCTCCGGCGAGGCCACCTGGTACGAGCTGGCCGGGGAGGTGTTCCGGCTGATCGGCGCCGACCCCGAGCGGGTGCGGCCCACCACCGGCGCGGCCTTCCCCCGGCCCGCCCCGCGCCCCGCGTACAGCGCCCTCGCACACGGCCGCTGGCAGGACATCGGCCTGCCCGCACCGCGCGACTGGCGCGTCGCCCTGCACGAAGCACTGCCCCGCATCCGCAAGGAGAGTCCCCTTCGTGAAACGCCATGAGTTCCTGCGGGAACTGCACAAGGCCAGCGCCAACCGCAACTACCTGGAGATCGGCGTCAACGACGGCCGCAGCCTGCGCCTGTCACGCGTCCCCAGCATCGCGGTCGACCCCGCCTTCAAAGTCGTCTCGGAGCTGAAGTGCGACGTCCACCTGGTGAAGGCCACCAGTGACGACTTCTTCGCCCGTGACAACCCGCTGGCCCACCTCAAGGGCGGCCGCCACCCGCTGCGCAACCTCCGCCGCGGTCGCAGCCCCATCGGACACTGGCGGCGCACCACGCTCGACCTGTCGTTCATCGACGGCATGCACCTGTTCGAGTACGCCCTGCGCGACTTCATGAACGTCGAGAAGCACTCCGACTGGGCCAGCGTGATCGTCCTCGACGACATGCTGCCGCGCAGCGTCGACGAGGCGGCCCGGGACCGGCACACCACGGCCTGGACCGGTGACGTCTACAAGATCACCGAGGTGCTGACGCGCTACCGGCCCGACCTGGTCACCGTCCTGGTCGACACTCAGCCCACCGGCCAGCTCGTGGTCTTCGGCGCCGACCCGGACAACACCGTGCTGCACGACAAGTACGACGAGATCATGGCCGAGTACAAGGTGCCCGACCCGCAGAAGGTCCCCGAGACGATCCTGGAGCGGGCCGGCGCGGTGCCGCCCGAGGCACTGATCGAGGCCGGCTTCTGGCGCCCGCTCACCCAGGCCCGCAACCGCGGTCTGCCGCGGCGCCTGGGCTGGGAGCCCCTGCGCCGCGCGCTCGACCAGGTCGGCGTCAGCCGCTGAGCCCCCTGCCGCGCAGCTCTTCGTAGCGTGCGCGGCAGGCCTCGTACGAAGGCAGCAGGCCGAGGCGCTCCGCCTCGGCCAGCGTGGGCGCCTGCTCGTCCTTCGACGACAGCACCGGGTCGATGCCCTCCGGCCAGGCGATGCCCAGCGCCGGGTCCAGCGGATGCACCCCGTGCTCGCGGCCCGGTGCGTAGCCCGTCGAGCACAGGTACACCACCGTCGCGTCGTCGGTGAGCGCCATGAAGGCGTGCCCGAGCCCCTCGGCCAGGAACACCGCGTGCCGGGTGTCGTCCTCCAGCCGCACGGCCTCCCACCGCCCGTACGACGGGGACCCCACCCGCAGGTCGACCACCACGTCGAGGACCGTGCCGCGCACACAGGTCACGTACTTGGCCTGACCGGGCGGCACCTGAGAGAAGTGCACCCCGCGCAGCACCCCGCGGCGCGACACCGAGCAGTTGGCCTGTGCCAGGGACAGGTCGTAGCCCGTCGCCTCGCGGAACTCCTCACCCCGGTACCACTCGTGGAAACTGCCCCGGTCGTCCGGGAAGACCTTGGGCTCCAGCACCCAGGCCCCTTCCAACTCCAGTGCGCGCACCGTCATCGCCTTCCGTCGATCAGTGGAGCCACCCTCCTCCGGGCGGCGCCGAGCATCCGCCGCGCCCTGCGCGCCAGCTTCCGTACGGCACCGGGGCGCGGAATCGGCACCACCAGCACTTCGCTTCCGCCGGTGCGGAGCGCGAACGGCAGCCCCTCGAAGCGCGGTTCGGCGGCGTTCGGGTCCAGGCAGAGCGCGACCCGCCAGACGCCCCGGGGGAGCCCCGAGGGCAACGTCGCCTCCAGCCACGTCCCCGGCCGTTCCGGTTCACCGGCCAGCGTGCCCGGCGCGTACAGGATCCGGCCGCCGGACGAGAACCGGAGCCGCACCCCGGTGCCGTCGTCGGCGTGCAGCGGCACCCGGGCGCGCAGCCGCGCCCCCGAGACCGTCACGTCCGGCCGCCGCACCCGGCCGAGACCGAGCCGCCTGCCCCGGACGGCGACGTCCAGGGAGAGATTGCCGTGCGGCTCCGTCCAGTACGGCAGGAACGCCCGGCCCGCGGCGACGCCCGCGTACGGCTCGGGGCGGGTGGCGCGCGGGGCCGGGCCCAGCCGGCACTCCTTGGTCCAGCCGCCGAGCTTGACCCGTACGACGGCGTCCCGGACCCCGTCACCGGGGAGCGTGCCCGGGTCGACCCTGGCGGTCGCACGCAGCACCAGCCGCACCCGCTCGCCGTCGCCGACGGGCACCGTCTCCCGGGTGAACTCCACGGGCTGGAAGTACTGCGCGGAGCTGGCCCGTTCACGCAGCAGCAGATCCGCCGTGGCCTGGTCGAAGCGGGCCGCGGTCTGAGCACCGACCCACGCCACCGCCTCCTCCACGTTCTTCGGCGTGTCGGTCAGCGGGGCAGGGGCGGCATCGGCGGGGAACGTCATCGGGGCGCCCGCGGAGACGTACTCGGCGGTGAAGCCGAGACGCAGTGAACCGCCCTCCCACTCCACACCCGTGGGCACAGCCGTCGGCGCGACCCCGGCCTCCCACTTGGCGAAGGCCACCACGTCGTCGTACCGGTCCGCCGCCGTCAGCGAGGCGACCACCTGCTGCGTCGGCTGGAGTCCGGCCGCGACAGCCGGGCCGAACCGCTCGACGACCACCTTGTGGATCTCCGTGAACAACTCCCTGCGGTAGTCGTCCGGCAGCCCCAGCAGCCGCCGGGCCCGCAGCCGCTCCACCATCTCCACCCGCAGCCAGCGACGGAACAGCCTGTCACGCACCGGACCGGGCTCGGTGTACCGCTCGACCACGTCGAGCGCCTCGCGGAGGTTCTTGAAGTAGCCCACCGGGTCGAAGCGCTGGAAACCGGCGTTGGAGGCGTCGTCGCGTCTGATGTGGTAGTAGCAGACGTAGTCGCTGAGCACGGAGACGTTGGCCGCCCGCAGATACGCCTCCGCGACGAAGACGTGGTCCTCCAGGCGCCGCCGCCCCTCCGGGAAGCGCAGCCCGATGTCGTCGAGGAACGCCCGGCGGAACATCTTGTGCGGGGTGAGGCTGTCGATCAGCGGCGCGTTCTCCACCGTGGCGCGCGGATGGTTGCGGCGGAACAACTCCACCGGCACACCGCGGTTCTTGCCGGCCATCTTGCCCACGACGACATCCGCGCCGTTGGCCACGCCGTAGGCGTACATCCGCTCCAGGGCCTCGTCGCCCAGGTAGTCGTCGTTGTCGACGAACATCACGAACTCGCCCCGGGCGGCGGCGATCCCGACGTTGCGCGGTTTGCCGGACCAGCCGGAGTTCTCCTGGTGGATCACTCGCATCCGGGGGTCTTCGGCGGCCAGCCGGTCGAGCCGTGCCGGCGTCCCGTCGGTGGAGCCGTCGTCGACGAAGATCGCTTCGTAGGAGTCGGGCGGCAGCGACTGCCGCCGCAGTGAGGAGATGCAGTCCTCGATGTAGATTCCCGGGTTGTAGACGGGAACGATGACGCTGACCTTGACCGGCATCTGGATTTGTGGCCCTTCGGGTCGCTTGCCGTCGAACGGGCGGCTTGTCGTGCGTTGCCCGATCGTAGCTCCGTGGCCACCGTGGTCCCGCCTTTCAAACGCCGTCGAGACCGTGCCGTGATCATCCCTCGGAAACCGCGCCGATCGGCGTGCCCGAGCGCCCACTTGGGCGTGGCGACGCGCGCCCTCCGGGACAGACCCTAGGGTGCTGGACGTGCGACTGCTCCTGATGTCCGACACCCACCTGCCCCTACGGGCGAAGCAGCTGCCCGCGCCCCTGCTCGACGAACTGCCGCGGGCCGACGTCGTGTTCCACGCGGGGGACTGGGTCGACACGGCCACGCTCGACCTGCTCGAGAGTCGCAGCCGCCGGCTCGTCGCCGTCTATGGGAACAATGACGGGCCCGAACTGCGCGCCCGTCTGCCGGAGATCGCGTACGCCGAACTCGACGGCCTGCGCTTCGGCGTGGTGCACGAGACGGGGCCCGCGCGGGGCCGGGAGGCCCGGTGCGCCGTGCGCTTTCCCGACCTGGACGTACTGGTCTTCGGGCACAGCCACATCCCGTGGGACTCCACCGCCGCCACGGGGCTGCGTCTGCTCAACCCGGGTTCACCGACGGACCGCCGCCGACAGCCCCACCACACCTATCTCACCGGCACGATCACCGACGGCCGGCTCGTCGATCTGGAACTGCACCGGCTGCCACCACGCCGCTGACATCGGCTCCCGGGGCATCCGCGCCCGTCGGGCACCGATCACCGGCGCCCGACGGGCCGGACCGCTTCGTTCCGGTGGAAGCGGCCCGGACGCTGCGAGTAGTTGCTCTGTCACGGACCTCCTTCCCGCGATCGGAGGTGATACGAGCCCGCTTACCCGCCCCAGCCGGGTTCACACACCCTATTTGTCTTATTCATCGCGTTCGCCGGATTCGCTGGGTCAGGCTTCGTCTGCGGCGGATCACTCGTCCCAGGCCTGGATCATCGTCTGCTCGGTGATCTTGCCGTCCCGCAGCGAGATCATCGACTCCGAGAGCACCCGCACCCCGTCGGGGTACACGCAGCTCTCGCTGTACGCGGCATGATCGCCCTGGACGACGCACCGCTCCAGCCGGTGCGTCATGTCACGGCTGTACACGTCGTCGAGCATGGCGGCTATCTCGTCCCGGCCGTGCAGGACCTTCGGGTTGCTGGGCTGGGTGGTGCGGTCCACGATGCGCAGTTCGGCGTCGTCCGCGTAGAGCGAGACCATGGGCGCCGACGTCTGCGCCTCGATGCCCCGGCGCAGTGTGTCGGTGCCGAAACCGGCTTCTGCCGAGGATGTCATGACGGCCTCCTTGGGGGCCTCGGCCCGGTCCCGAGCGGGCCACGCCGGGCCTCTCCTCCGAGACTCCTCCGGCCCGGTGGGCGCCGCAAGCCCGGCCCGCGCGGCGCACCCCCGGGAGGGATCACCCGCTCGTCGCCAGGAACTGCGTCGCCGCCAGCTCCGCGTACAGCGGATCGGCGGTCACCAGCTCACGGTGGGTCCCGACCGCGCGGACCCGGCCGGCGTCCATCACCACGATCCGGTCGGCCGTCGTCACCGTCGACAGCCGGTGCGCGACGACCAGCACCGTCGTCGTACGGGCCACGTCGGCGACGGTGTCGCGCAGCGCCGCCTCGTTCACCGCGTCGAGCTGCGAGGTGGCCTCGTCGAGCAGCAGCAGCCGAGGGCTGCGCAGCAGCGCGCGGGCGATGGCGACCCGCTGCCGTTCCCCGCCGGACAGCTTGGTGCCCCGGTGCCCGACCAGGGTGTCGAGCCCGTCCGGGAGCCTGGCCACCAGCCCGCCGAGCCGGGTCGTCTTCACCACTCGCGCCACGGCGTCGTCGTCCGCCTCCGGGTTCCCGAGCAGCAGGTTGTCGCGGAGGGAGCCCGACAGCACCGGAGCGTCCTGCTCCACATATCCGATCGAGGACCGCAGCTCCGGCAGCTCCCAGTCGGCCAGATCGCGTCCGTCGAGGGTGATCACGCCTGCCTCGGGGTCGTAGAAGCGTTCGATGAGGGAGAAGACGGTGGTCTTGCCCGCGCCGGACGGGCCCACGAACGCGGTCATGCCCTGAGCGGGCACGGTGAACGTCACCCCGTGGTGGACGTACGGCAGATCGTCGGCGTAACGGAAACGCACGTCCTCGAAGGCGAGCGCGGCGGGAGCGGTGCCCGGCGTCGGCAGGGGCGCGGTACCGGCCGCCGGCTCGGCGGGCAGCCGCAGCGCCTCCTGGATGCGCGCCAGCGCGGCGCTGCCCGTCTGGTACTGCGTGATCGCGGCGACGACACTCTGGATCGGAGCCATGAGATAGAAGACGAACAGCAGGAACGCCACCAGCGTGCCGATGTCGATGGCGTCCGTCGCCACCCGCGCGCCCCCCACCGCGAGCACCGTGATGAACGCGACCTGCATCGCGAGCCCGGCCGTGTTGCCCGCCGCGGCCGACCACCTGGCGGCGCGTACGCTCTGCCGCCACGACTCCTCGGCGGCCGCGTGCAGCGCGCGTTCCTCCCGCGGCTCGGCTCCGGACGCCTTCACCGTGCGCAGCGCGCCCAGGACCCGCTCCAGCGAGGCGCCCATCACGCCGACCGCGTCCTGCGCCCGCCGGCCGGCCCGGCTGATGTGGGGCACGATCACGCCGAGTATCGTCCCCGCGCCCACGATCACGGCGAGGGTGACCGCCAGCAGCACGGGGTCGACGAAGCCCATCAGCACGACGGTCGCGATCAGCGTGAGGCCGCCCGTGCCGAGGCCCACCAGTGAGTCGGTGGTGACCTGGCGCAGCAGTGTGGTGTCGGAGGTGATGCGGGCCATCAGGTCGCCGGGCTCGCTGCGGTCCACGGCCGTGATGCGCAGCCGCAGCAGATACGACGACAGCGAGCGCCGCGCCCCGAGCACCACCGACTCCGCGGTGCGCCGCAGTACGTACGACCCCAGCGCGCCCAGCACGGCGTTGGCGACGACGAGCGCCGACATCAGCAGCAGCGCGCCGGTGATGGCCCGGTCGGCCGACAGGTCGTCGATCAGCTCCCGGGCGACCAGCGGCAGCATCAGCCCGGTCGCCCCCGTCAGCAGGGACAGCGCGGCCCCGCCCAGCAGGGCCCACCGGTGCGGTCGTACGTATCCGAGGAGCGCCCGCCAGGCGGGCGGACCGGTCTTCTGCGCTGCGATGCTCACGTCGCTCCCTGGGCCTCGGGCGGAAGGCTCAGGCTACGCCGCGGGGGCCGGGCCGTGACCCGGCGGGCGGACCGCACAGGCGCCGCGACCTGCCACGGAGCCCACCGGTCGAGTCGCCCGCAGGTCGCGTAGGGTCTCAAGTACGTACACCGGAAGATGAAGGAGCAGCATCATGGCGCAGGAAGTACGCGGCGTGATCGCACCGGGCAAGGACGAGCCGGTACGCATCGAGACGATCGTCGTACCCGACCCGGGACCGGGCGAGGCGGTCGTCCGCATCCAGGCCTGCGGTGTGTGCCACACCGACCTCCACTACAAACAGGGCGGCATCAGCGACGACTTCCCCTTCCTGCTCGGCCACGAGGCCGCGGGCGTGGTGGAGTCGGTGGGCGACGACGTCACCGACGTGGCACCCGGTGACTTCGTCGTCCTCAACTGGCGTGCGGTGTGCGGCAAGTGCCGCGCCTGTCTGCGCGGACGCCCCTGGTACTGCTTCGACACGCACAACGCCAAGCAGAAGATGACCCTCGCCTCGACGGGCCAGGAACTCTCCCCGGCCCTGGGCATCGGAGCCTTCGCCGAGAAGACCCTCGTCGCCGCCGGACAGTGCACCAAGGTCGACCCCGAGGTCGCCCCGGAGGTCGCCGGCCTGCTGGGCTGCGGCGTGATGGCCGGCATCGGCGCCGCGATCAACACCGGCAACGTCGGCCGCGGCGACAGTGTCGCCGTCATCGGTTGCGGCGGCGTCGGCGACGCGGCCATCGCCGGGTCCCGGCTCGCCGGAGCGGCGAAGATCATCGCCGTCGACATCGACGACCGCAAGCTGGAGACCGCCCGCTCCATGGGCGCCACCCACACCGTCAACTCCCGTACGTCCGACCCCGTCGAGGCGATCCGCGGACTCACCGGCGGCTTCGGTGCCGACGTCGTCATCGAGGCCGTCGGCCGCCCCGAGACGTACCAGCAGGCCTTCTACGCTCGCGACCTGGCCGGCACGGTCGTCCTCGTCGGCGTGCCCACCCCGGAGATGAAGCTCGAACTGCCGCTCCTCGACGTGTTCGGCCGCGGCGGCTCCCTGAAGTCGTCCTGGTACGGCGACTGCCTGCCCTCGCGGGACTTCCCGATGCTCATCGACCTGCATCAGCAGGGCCGCCTGGACCTCGGCGCGTTCGTCACCGAGACCATCCAGCTCGACGAGGTGGAGAAGGCCTTCGAGCGGATGCACAAGGGCGACGTCCTGCGCTCGGTGGTGGTGCTCTGATGGCTGCCCGCATCGAACACCTCGTCACCTCGGGCCAGTTCAGCCTCGACGGCGGCACCTGGGACGTCGACAACAACGTGTGGATCGTCGGCGACGACCACGAGGTGATCGTCATCGACGCCGCGCACGACGCCGACGCCATCGCCGAGGCGGTGGGCGACCGCCGGTTGAAGGCGATCGTGTGCACCCACGCGCACAACGACCACATCGACGCCGCTCCCGCCCTCGCCGAGCGCACCGGGGCCAAGATCTGGCTGCACCACGACGACCTGCCGCTGTGGAAGCAGACCCACCCCGACCGCGACCCCGACGCCTGGCTGGTCGACGGCCAGGTGATCGAGGCGGCCGGCGCCGACCTCACGGTGCTGCACACCCCCGGGCACGCGCCGGGCTCGGTCTGCCTGTACGACCCCGGCCTGGCCACCGTGTTCACCGGAGACACCCTCTTCCAGGGCGGCCCCGGTGCCACCGGCCGTTCGTTCTCCCACTTCCCGACGATCATCGACTCGATCCGCGACCGACTGCTGACGCTCCCGCCGGAGACCGAGGTCCGCACCGGTCACGGAGACTCGACCACCATCGGCGCGGAGGCGCCGCACCTCGAGGAGTGGATCGCCCGCGGCCACTGACGCCCCCGGCCCCGGCGCCTCGCGGAAGACTCGCCGGGAAACCGGGAAACCGGGAAACCGGAAAAGGCGACAGAGGATGTCCGGCTTACCCGTCACTCTCGTAGCGACAGCAGATCGCTGATGGCGGGAGGCCGGACATGCCGGGGCAGTGGGCAGCATCGTTGAAGGACAAGGTGGCGCTGGTCGCCGGGGCGACCCGGGGGGCCGGACGGGGCATCGCCGTCGAACTGGGCGCGGCGGGTGCCACCGTCTACGTCACCGGACGCAGCACCCGCGAGCGGCGCTCCGAGTACGGCCGCCCCGAGACCATCGAGGACACCGCCGACCTGGTCACCGAGGCCGGCGGCCGGGGCATCGCCGTCCCCACCGACCACCTGGACCCCGCCCGGGTCAAGGCCCTCGTCGACCGCATCGCCGCGGAGCAGGGCCGCCTCGACGTCCTCGTCAACGACATCTGGGGCGGTGAGCACCTCTTCGCGTGGGACACCCCCGTCTGGGAGCACGACCTCGACAAGGGGCTGCGCCTGCTCCGGCTCGCGGTGGAGACCCACGCCGTCACCAGTCACCACGCCCTGCCGCTGCTGCTGAGCCACCCCGGCGGGCTGGTCGTCGAGGTCACCGACGGCACCGCGGACTACAACCGCGACACCTACCGCGTCTCCTTCTTCTACGACCTCGCCAAGACGTCCGTCCTGCGCATGGCCTTCGCCCTCGGCCACGAACTCGGTCCGCGCGGCGCCACCGCGGTCGCGCTCACCCCGGGCTGGCTCCGCTCCGAGATCATGCTCGACGAGTTCGGCGTGCGGGAGGACAACTGGCGGGACGCCCTGACCCGCGTCCCCCACTTCGCCATCTCGGAGACCCCGCGCTACGTGGGCCGGGCCGTCACCGCACTCGCCGCCGACCCGCGGGTGTCCCGCTTCAACGGCACCTCCCTCTCCAGCGGCGGCCTCGCCCGGGAGTACGGCTTCACCGACCTCGACGGCAGCCGCCCGGACGCCTGGCGTTACCTGGTCGAGGTCCAGGACCCGGGCAAACCCGCGGACACCGCCGGCTACCGCTGACGTCCCGCCCCTACCAGGGTGATCGTCCGGCGCAGTAGCGTTCCCGCATGACGACGGAGACAGGGCGCTTCGCGGGATACGGCATTCTGATCACGGGCGCGGCCCGTGGCATCGGGGCGGCGACCGCCCTGCGGTTCGCACAGGAGGGGGCGCGGGTCCTGGTCGCCGACGTGGACGGTGCCGAGGCCGGGCGCACCGCGTCGGCGCTGTGCGAGCGAGGCCTGGCGGCCGAGGGCGTCACCTGCGACGTGGCGGAGCGCGCGTCGGTCGAGGCAGCCGTCGCGCATGCGGTGGACGCCTTCGGCTCGCTCGACGTCCTGGTCAACAACGCCGCCCACTGCACACCGGACGCCCCCCTCTTCGAGGACGAGCCGGACGAGGTCTGGGCCCGCGACCTCGACATCACCCTCACCGGCGCGTACCGCTGCTGCCGTGCCGCGCTCCCGCATCTCGCCGCCTCCGGCCGGGGTGCCGTCGTCACCATCGGTTCCGTCAACGGCGTCCAGGACTTCGGCAACCACGGTTACAGCGCGGCCAAGGCGGGTCTGGCCTCCCTCACCCGTACCCTCGCCGGTCACGCCGGGCCCCGGGGCGTCCGGGTCAACCTCGTCGCTCCGGGCACGGTGCGCACCAGGGCGTGGGCGGGCCGGGACGAGTCCCTCGCGGCGGTGCGCGGGCTCTATCCGCTGCGCCGGGTGGGCGAGCCGGAGGACATCGCGGCCGCCGTGGCCTTCCTCGCCTCCCGCGACGCGTCGTGGATCACCGGCACCACCCTGGTGGTCGACGGGGGTGTCACGGCGGTCAACTCGGGATTCCGTCAGGCGCTGGCGGGGCCGGAGAGCTGAGCCGGGCACCCGGTGCGGCGGGACCCGGCTCACGGGCCGAAGGCCCGGGAGGTCAGAGGGGCGGGGCGTCGCCGAAGTCCGGGATCTCCAGCCTGGCGCCGCCCTGCAGTGCGGACTGGTGGGCGATGATGCCGGGCAGCGTGTAGCGGGCGGCGACCCAGGCGTTCACCGGCGGCAGGGTGCGGGTGTTCACCGCGGTCACGAAGTCGTCCGCGAGGAAGTGGTGGCTGCCCTCGTGGCCGTTGGCCAGGTGGTCGAACGCGCGCGGGAGCCGGGCGCGGTCGTGCACCGCCGCCGAACCGGAGGTGAAGGCGGCGCGCAGTTCCGGCGCGACGTGCTCGAGGGAGGGATCGTCGGGGGACAGCGTCGGCTTGGGCTCCAGCAGCTCGGTGATGTCCTGGACCCCACTCTTGTCCTGCCACAGCGCGACCGTGGCGAGCTGCTCCATGCTCGCCTCCGTGCCGAAGAACCGGAATCGCGATTCCCTGATGTGCGAGGGATAGCCGACCCGCCGGAACTCGTTGGTGCGGAACGCGCCGCCGCCCGCCACCTCGAACAGGGCGGTGGCGTTGGAGAAGTCGTTGTCGAACTGGCTGATCTCCCTCTCGAAGACGCCGTCCCCGCGGTCGTCCCTGACTCCGATCGCGCAGACCCCGACCGCGTGCGTCCGCCAGGCCCCCAGCACCCCGCCCACCGCGTGCGTCGGGTACAGCATCGGGGGATAGCTGGCGGTGGCCTTCCAGTTGTCGCCGCCGCTGTACCGGTACGCCTCGTAGAAGCCCAGGTCCATGTCGTGGACGTAGTCGCCCTCGGCATAGAACAGCCGCCCGAAGGCACCGGCGGCGATCCGGTCGCGGGCGTGGACCGTGGCCGGGTGGTACTGGCTGGTCTCACCCATCATGTACGTCAGCCCGGTCGTCTCGACCGCGTCGATGATCGCCGCGACCTCCTCCGTACGGATCGCCATGGGGACCGCGGAGTACACGTGCTTGCCCGCGTTCAGGCCCTGGAGCACCAGGGGCCCGTGGGTCCAGCGCTGGGTGAAGATCGCGACCGCGTCGATCCGCGGGGACTCCAGCATGGCCTCGTACGACGGGAAGGTGCCGGCGAGGCCCCGCGCGGTGACGAGCCGCTGGGCCCGTTCGGGCAGCAGGTCGGTGACGTGGATGTCGCCGACGCCGGGGTGCGCCTGGAACAGGGCGGCGAACCGGCCCGAGAACTGGCCGGCGCCGACGATACCGAGCGAGAACGTCATGGCGAGCGTGCCCTTCACTGGGAGTGAATGAGGTCGATCCGCGACGCGTGAGCGGTGATCGAGACCGCGGTGCCGTGCGGAGTGCCGGAGAACACGATGCCGCAACGGCCCTCTTCTCGTGGGCCCTTGTCCGACGCCGACCCGTTCACGCAAGTCGCCGGGAGAAGTGGGGCGGGGCGGGCCGCGAAGGGGCGGGCGGCGGTCCGGGATGTGAACTCCCCCACGTCGCACGGCAGATGGACGTGATCAGTGACACTGTCCGCCATGTCCGATCTGCCGGGCCTGTTCGTCGTTACTCACGCGGCTTTCACATCCGGGGGTCGTATGCTTCACAGCATGTCCACCACTCTTGAACCCTCCTCCGAGCGATCGGCTGCCGAGGTCAACGAGGAGATTCGGGCCCTGTGGCTCCGGTCGGGCGGGACACTGAGCGGCGAGCAGCGCGCGGAGTACCAGCGGCTCGTCCAGGAGTGGGCCTCGGCCCTTCCGCGGCGGGCCGAGGCGGCCTGAGCGCCGCACGGGCCCGCTGCCCCTCGCCCACGCTCCTTCCCCCGGACGGGCCCTAGCCCCACGTCGCCGAGTAGTGGCGCCGGTACGCCTTGCGGTCCTGTTCCGTGCGGATCCAGCGGGTTGCCACCAGTGCCGCCAGACTGCCCCCGATGACCAGCGTGCCGGGGCCGACCGCACGCGGGTCGGCCAGGCGGGACAGCACGGTCGAGGCGGCGTCCTCCGTCGCCGAGGAGCCCGGTGACGCGGCGTCCGGGGCCACCGCGCCCTGCGTCGCCGGCGGAGCCGCCGTGTCCGAGCCGTCGCCGGCCCTCGGGGCCACGATGAGATCCACCTTGAGCTGCGACAACGCCTTCGTGACCGGTTGGAAGAACGTCGTACCGCCCGCCTGCCGACAGTCGCCGCTGCCGCCCGAGGTCACGCCGAGCGCGATGCCCTCGGAGAACATCGGGCCGCCGCTGTCACCGGGCTCGGCGCACACATTGGTCTCGATGAGCCCGCTGACCGTGCCCTCCGGGTAGTTCACCGTCGCGTTGAGCGCGGTCACCTCCCCGTCGCGCAGCCCGCTGGTGCTGCCGCTGCGGAAGATCCGCTGACCGACCTCGGGATCTCCCACCCCCGTGATCCGTACGCCCCGTCCGTCACCGATCGCCACCACGCCCGCGCCCTCGCCCGCCTGGCCGCCGTCGTACTCGATCAGGGAGTAGTCGTCGCCGGGGAAGCTGCCGCCGACCGTGGTCCCGACCTTCTGCCTGCCCTGGTCGTCGGCGAACCAGACGGAACCGTCGGGTCCGCAGTGTCCCGCCGTGAGGATGAAGTCACGCTTGCCGTTGGTCACGTTGAAGCCCGCGGAACAGCGCCCGGCGGTCGACAGGATGGGCACCGCCCCGTTGAGCCGGGTGGTGAAGGTGCCCCCGGTGCGCTCCATGCGGACGAATCCGCCCACCCCCTCCGCGACCCGGGTCAGCTCGGACCAGTCGTCCGCGGACACCGTGCTGTCGCCGCGGACCACCACCTCGTTGGACCGGTAGTCCATGGACCAGGCCGTTCCGGGTACGCGCGGTGCCGAACGCAGAGTCTGCGTGGCCGACTTCAGGTCGCGCATGCTGTGGCGCACCATCTTCGGGTCGGCGCCGGCCTTCCGTACCTCGGCCGCCGCCTTCTCGTCGGTGACCGCGACGACCGTCCGCCCCTCGGCGTCGAGCCAGCTGCCCGCGGTGCGGGAGGCGCCCAGCCGGGAGACGAGTTCGGAGCCGGGGCCGGTGGCCTCCTCGGCGGCGTAGGGAACCGTGTCCGGCTCCGGTGGCTCACTCGCGACGGCGCGGGTCACCATCGTTCCTCCGAGGAGGAGTCCGCCGACGGCTGCCAGCCGTGTCATTCGCCGGACGACCCGTCGTCGTGCGTGCCTCATGCATGACTCCCGAACCAGAACAGCGCGGTGCGAACACCGCGGGGCCTCCCCTGAGTCGAGCGCCCTCTCTCCATACGCGCGCGGGCCCCGTCGTGTTCACCGCCGCCGTGATCCGAGAATATGCGGCCGCGTCGGCCGGGCGTATGCCGCCGGTCAGGCCCTGGGTGGGCGGGAGGGCGTGGGCAGGTTCTAGACTGCCGGGTATGGGCGACACGTCGTGGGAGCGGCTCGGAGCGGGAAAGTACCTGTTGGTCACCAGCTACCGGCGCAACGGAACGCCGGTGGCCACCCCGGTATGGGTGGTGCGGGACGGGGAGGCGCTCGGGGTCTGGACCGTCGCCGACTCCTGGAAGGTGAAGCGCGTCCGCGCCCGCGCCGACGTCCTGGTCGGCCCCTGCGACATACGGGGCACCCCGACCGGCGACCAGCTCCCGGCCACCGCGGAGATCTGCGATCGGGCCACCACCGCCCGCTATCGCGAGCTGATCGCCCGCAAGTACGGTCTGACGGGGCGGTTGACGCTGCTCGGCAGCCGCCTGCGCCGGGGCCGGGACGGCACCGTCGGAATCCGCATCACCCCGACTGCCTGAGCGGTTCCGAACGGTGCCCGGTGGGGCGTCAGGTCCAGGCCCGGTAGGGCTCGTCGATCAACTGGAAGACAGGTTCGCCCCGTACGGGGTCCTTGGCCGTGGACAGCCGTACCCGGTCGCCGCCGTGGATGCCGATGGGCGGGCCCATGACCCGGCCGCGCACGACGAAGCCCTCGGCCATCTCGATCAGGGACACGTTCCGGGCCGCCGGCGTGTTGCGGTGCACCACCGTGGAGTGGCGGACCATTCCGACGCCCGTGCTGCGCTCCGTGCGCAGGTCGCTGCCCTGGCATACGGGGCACAGCAGCCGTTGGTACACCGCGGTGCCGCACCAGGTGCACCGCTGGAAGGTCATGGCCTCGATGGAGGCGGAGGTACCGCTCTGGGGTTCGAGCAGATCCGTCGCGGAGCCGGCTGCCTGCTGAGCCACGTTTCCTGAGTGGTGATACACGCTGGTCAACTCCCTGCACTCGGCCGGAAATCCCGCGTGCGCGGTCGCCCGGCACGCTCGTGCCGGTCTGTCGCAGCACCGCGCACGGCCACAGAGTATGGCACTCAGTGCCACCCGTAAAGGTACTCGGTACCATAATCTCTGCATGTGGACGTGCCCGGTGTGCCCCGGCCCGTACCGAGGAGCGGGTGCCGTTCATATGATCAGGGCGCCGTCGTCCCCGAGGAGTCCCGCATGGCACCCGCGCGTCCCCACCTCCGATCCCGCCCCCGTCTCCTGTACGTCACCGACCTGGCCTACCCGGCCCGTGGGCGCCGCTACGGCGACGAGGACGTCTTCCTCACCTCCCGGCTGCGCGAGGACTTCGACCTGGCGCTGTGTCACCCGCGGGACGCCGCCGCGCTGCTGGACGGCTTCGACGCCGTCGTGGTCCGCAACAGCGGTCCCGTGCTGTCGTACCAGGACGCCTACCGCGCCTTCCGCGAACGGGCCACGGCGACCGGCACGCCGGTCTACAACCCGCTCACCGGCCGGGGCGACATGGCCGGCAAGCGGTACCTGCTCGAACTGAGCGCCGCAGGCCGCCCGGTGATCCCCACCGTCGACCGGACGGAGGACCTCGACCGGCTGCCCGCGGCGGACCGGTACGTGGTCAAACCCCGGCTCGGCGCCGACTCCGTGGGGCTGCGCATCGTCGGCCGGGACGCCGTGGGCGACCTGGTCGACGGCAGTGTCCTGGTGCAGCCGCACATCGACTTCGCCTACGAGGTCTCCTTCTACTTCGTCGACCACGACTTCCAGTACGCCCTGTACGCCCCGCGCACCGACCGGCGCTGGCAGTTGGAGCCGTACCGGGCCGGCCCGGGCGACCTGGAGTTCGCCCGGCGGTTCGTCGAATGGAACACCCTCGACCACGGCATCCAGCGGGTCGACGCCTGCCGCGCCCCGGACGGTGAACTGCTGCTGGTCGAACTGGAGGACCTCAACCCGTACCTGTCCCTCGACGCCCTGGACGAGGCGTCCCGGGAGACGTTCGTGTCCGCCGTGACGGCCTCCCTGCACCGCTTTCTGCGCGCCGCGGGCTGAACCTCCGCCGCTTGCCTCCCGTATCCCTCCCCGTGGGCGGCTCCGCCCTCGTGCGGAACGGAAGGAGAGCGGCATGCCGACGCCGTCCGACCCAGGGCAGTCGCACGACGGCCCGCCCCTGGAACCCGTCCGCGTCCTGCGCCCCCGCCGCACGGACGCGCTCGCGGAGATGTTCCGGGAGTTCGAACGGGAGAAACGGGAGGGGCGGGAGGGATGGGAAGACGGGGGGGACTACGAGTCCGTCACCCTGCCCCGGCCGCCGACCGGTGCGGAGGACGAGACGCAGGAACTCCCGCCGGTCGCCCCCGAGCCGGCCGGTCGGCCACCGGCACCCGCGTCCGGCCCGGCGCGCGGCCCTGCGCGGAGCCCCGGCCCCGGGCCGGCGGCGCGGCGTGCCGTTGTGGCCGCGGCGGCGCTCGGGTTCGGCGGCGCTGTCCTGTTTTTCGGCGTTCTCGGCGTTCTCGGCGTTCTCGGTGTTCTGGGCCCTTCGGGCCACGGCGCCGACGACCGTGCCGGTGCCGCTTCCGGTGCCCGCCCCTCCGCGAGCCCTCCGGTGAGCGCGCCCGCCACGCCACCCGAACCAGCCCCGACGGGACCCGGATTCCTCAGCGAGGGAGATGTCGGGCCCGAGGTGACCGAACTCCAGGAACGGCTCCTGCGCATCCCGGACGTCTACCGCGACGGTGCCACCAGCGGCCGCTACGACGCCACCCTGACGGCGGCCGTCGCCCGTTTCCAGCTCTGGTACGGCATCCAGGGCGACGAGACCGGCGTCTACGGAGACGACACCCGCCTCGCGCTGGAGTCCCGCACGGGGTGACGCACCCCGCCGCCACCGCGAGGAACATCGGCAGGAACAGGGCGTCCCGCGTGCCGGGCGACGCCCGCTGCTGCCCGCGTCCCACCGGAAGACGGCTCATACCGCCCCGCTCTCGCACCGCCCACCCCGGCCGGGTGCCGAGCGGCCGGTGAGGCGCGCCGCTCCTTCGGGCAGACCCGGTGCGTGCCCGGCGAGTGTCAGTCAGTGCGCCCCACGAGGACCGGCGCGTGAGCGGCGAGGTCCGCCAGCGGGGCGCCGCTCAGCCGGCACACCGTCCAGTCGTTCAGGAACTCCGCCCCGAGTGACCGGTAGAAGCCGATCGCCGGCTCGTTCCAGTCCAGCACCACCCACTCGAAGCGCTCGAAACCGTTCTCCCGGCAGATCGCCGCGAGGGCGGCCAGCAGTGCCTTGCCGTGCCCGGCGCCCCGGGTGTGCGGGCGTACGAAGAGGTCCTCCAGATGCATCCCCCGGGTGCCGGTCCAGGTGGAGAAACGCGGGAACCACAGGGCGAAGCCCACGATCCGGCCATCGGCGTCGTCCTCGGCGATCAGGACGGATGCGGCGGGGTGCGCGCCGAACAGCGCCTCGCGCAGCTGCTCCTCGGTGGCGCGGGACTGTTCGGCGGCCTTCTCGTAGGCGGCGAGTTCGTGGATCATCGCCAGGATCTCGGGGACGTCGTGCACGGTGGCGGTTCGAATCATGGACCGGAGCATGAATCACCGGGCCGTGCCGTGTCCATCGGGAACGGCTCGGTGGACGGCCCGAGCCGGTCAGGGCGGCAGCACGCTCATGCCGCGGTGCCCGCGCGCGGCACCGCGGCCGCGGGCACCACGAGGTCGGCGCGGTGCCGGGTCGGGGCGACGAGTTCGGCGTTGGGCTGGTCCGAGCGAAGGGCCCAGGCCACCGCCTCGTCATGGCGCTTGCCGAACTCCTCGTGGCGGGCCACCAGCCGGCGCAGCCGCTCCTCCTCGTCCAGCTCGCAGAACCACACCTCGTCGAGTTGCGGCCGGGCCCGGGCCCAGGCGCCGGTGTCCAGCAGCAGGTAGTTCCCCTCCGTGACCACCAGCCGGGCCGTCGGCGGCACCGGCACGGCCCCCGCGATCGGCTGCTCCAGCACCCGTTCGAAGCCGGGCGCGTACACGACGTCGTCGTACGTCTCCACGCGCAGGCGTCGCAGCAGCTCCGCGTACCCGGCGGCGTCGAAGGTGTCCGGGGCGCCCTTGCGGTCCCGGCGGCCGAGCCGGTCCAGTTCGGCGTCGGCGAGGTGGAAGCCGTCCATGGGGACGTGCGCGACCCACGGCTCCCCGGTGCCGTTCAACTCCCGCACCAAGTGTTCGGCGAGCGTGGACTTGCCGGAGCCCGGGCTGCCGGCGATGCCGAGCACCGCGCGCCGGCCGGCCCCGGTGAGGGCGCGGGCGCGGCTGAGCAGATCGTCGAAGGTCGGTGTCACACGGACGAGTGTGTCACCCGCGCTTCCCGTGTTCGCCGCCGAGCGGGGAAGGTATCCGGTATGACGGATCTGGGTCTGCCCGAGAACATCCTGGCCTGCCTCTTCGACCTCGACGGCGTCATCACCAGGACGGCCGTCGTCCACGCGGCGGCCTGGAAGGAGATGTTCGACGCCTTCCTGCGCGAGCGGGACGGCGCCGACTTCCGGCCCTTCGACGCCGACGCCGGTGACTACGCCAAGTACGTCGACGGCCGTCCGCGTGCCGACGGCGTACGCACCTTCCTCGCCTCCCGCGCCATCGAACTGCCCGAGGGGGAACCCGGGGACCCGCCCGACGCCCCGACCGTGCACGGGCTCGGCAACCGCAAGAACGAGCTGCTCCTGGAGCGGATCCGCACCGGCGGTGTCGACGCCTACGACGGCACCCTGCGTTACATCGAGGCGGCCCGCGCCCGCCGACTGCGCACCGCCGTCGTCTCCGCCAGCGCCAACTGCCTCGACGTGCTGCGCGCCATCGGTGCCGAGCACCTCTTCGACGTCCGCGTCGACGGCGTGGTCGCCGCCGAACGCGGCCTCCCGGGCAAGCCGCGCCCCGACACCTTCCTCGCCGCGGCCCGGGACCTCGGCGTGCCTCCCGGCCGGGCCGCCGTGTTCGAGGACGCGCTGGCCGGCATGGACGCGGGCCGCGCCGGTCACTTCGGCTACGTGGTCGGCGTGGACCGCGTCGGACGGCCGGACGCGCTGTACGCCCATGGCGCCGACCGGGTCGTGACGGACCTCGAGGAGCTCCTCGGGGAACCGGGGGAGCGGCGGCCCTCATGGACGGGATGAGGCGAACGGCCGTACTCCGCTTCATCTGCCTGGACCTTGCGGGGTAATTTGACCTTGTTTGCACGGTTCGCATGCCGGCGTCTCGCCGGAGCGAGGGACGCAGGGGGCGGACGATGGCCGACGGACGCGGTCTCCTCCCCACCGGAGGACGGCGACGCGCACACACGTCCCCGGGCGTGTTCCGTCCGGCCGCCGGCACCGCACCGCTCGTGGCCCTGGCCGCCGTCTTCACCCTCGCCCAACTCGTCCTCGTCCGACCGGGCCTGGGACTCGGCTGGGACGAGGTCGTCTACGTCAGCCAGGTCACGTCCCACCACCCGGCCGCCTTCTTCAGCGCCCCGCGCTCCCGCGGCGTCTCGCTCCTGGTGGCGCCCGTCGCGTCCTGGTCCTCGTCCACCGCCCTGCTGCGCGTCCACCTCGCCCTGCTGTCCGGCCTCGCCCTGTACCTGGCGCTGCGCGCCTGGCGCGGTCTGTTCCCCACCCGCGTCCTGGTCAGCGCCGGAGCCTTCTACGCCTCCCTGTGGGTGACCCTCTTCTACGGCCCCCAGGCCATGCCCAACCACTGGGTCGCGATCGGCGCCCTGATCACGGTCGGCTCCTTCCTGCGGTACCGCGCCGACCGCTCGGCGCGCGGCGCGCTGTGGGGCGTCGTGGCGGGGGCCGCGCTGATGGCGTGGATGCGGCCCACCGACGCCGTCTGGGTGACGGTCCCCCTGTTCGTCCTCGCCCTGGCCGGCCGTCACTGGCGGCTTCTGCTCGCGTCGGCGGCGGGTCTCGCGGTGGGTGCGGTCGAATGGGTGGCCGAGGCCTACGCGGGATACGGCGGCCTGGGGGAGCGGCTGGCCGAGGCCTCCCGCGTCCAGGGCGGGCTCGGCTGGCACATGGCCGTCGACGACCAGCTGCGCAGCCTGGGCGGACGCGGTCTGTGCCGCCCCTGCACCGGGCCGATGCCCCACCCGGTGACCACCCTCTGGTGGTTCGCCCTGCCCCTGCTCGCCGCCGTCGGGGTGGTCGTCGCCGTACGGGCCCGGCGTGTCCTGCGTACCGTGATGCCGCTGGCCTGCGCCACCACGGCCGCCTTCCCGTACCTGTTCATGATCGGGTACGCGGCACCCCGCTTCCTCCAGCCCGCCTACGCCCTCCTCGCGGTTCCCGTCGCCGACGGACTGTGGCACCTGGCCGGAGAACCGGCCGGAAAGCGGCGCCCGGGAGGGAGCCGGCGGCCGGTCGCGGCGGCACTGGTCGCGCTCGCCCTGACCGGCCATCTGGCGGTACAGCTGGCCGTCCTGGTGCACACCGTCGACCGCACCGCCGAAAGCCGTCGGGACTGGGCCCGCGCCGCCGACGAACTGCACCGGCTGGGCGTCCGCCCGCCCTGTCTGGTCACCGGCCACGAGGCCGTCCCCGTCGGCTACTACACCGGCTGCTCCTCCGGCGGGACCAGCGGGAACAACGAGAACATCACGGTGGCGGAGATCCTGCGCACCGCGGACCGCGTCCCCGTGGCCGCGCTCACCGGCCCCGGCGGTGTCCCGCCCGACTACGCGCGGCCCTGGCCGGTCCACCGGATCAGCGACCTCGAGGCCCGCATCGCCCCGGCACCCCGGAAGGACGCCTCCGGCTGACGCCCGGACCCCCGGGACGCGGCAGGGACCCGCACGCCGAATCGGGATTGGGCGGCGCATGACGGGAAACGCGGATCAACACCTGAGAGGAACGAGTCGACACGGCGTGACAGGGAGGAAACCATGGGTACCGATCCGATGGCGGACGACGTGTACCAGCCCACCGGAGGCAACGAGGAGCAAGCGGACGCCGCGCCCCTCGACCGGCAGGACGCCGTCGACGAACGGACCTATGACGACATCCTGGACGAGGGCTACTCCCCGCCGGAGAAGCCGCTCGGCGTGACCCGGCACGGCACCACGGCCGCCGAACAGCACGAGGGCGAGACCCTGGACGAACGGCTGGACCAGGAAGTGCCCGACACGTCCGCGCCCGGCGGGGACGACGTGGGCGACCTCCCCGGGGGCGAGGGCGAACCGGTCGACCCGGAGGCCGGCACCGAGCGCGCCGGACGCCTGGTCGCCCCGGACGAGGGCGTCCGTGCCGACAGCACGAAGGAGAGCGTGGCCGAGGACGTCGGCATCGACGCGGGGGCCGCCGGCGCGGAAGAGGCCGCCGTGCACGTCGTGGAGGACGAAACGGCGTTGCCGGAGGGCCGGGACGGGGATCGGGGGCAGAGCCAGGACAGGACCTGACCCGGTCTGATCCGCCCCGGCCCGATCGGGCCCGGCCCGCTCCGTCCCGGCCGATCAGGACGGGCATGACGGAGCCGGTCCCGAGGTTCAGGGAAGCAGCTTGTCCAGTGCGGCGGGTCCCTCCTCCGCCAGTTTGCGCTTGGCCCATTCGAGATTCTGCGGGGTGAGATCCTTGCCGGAGGCAAGGACGAGGTCCTCCGGCGACACGTCGGTGCCGGTACGGGCGTGGAGCAGGCCGTCCGGGGTGGTGCGGTCCTCGGACGGCCTGGACTCCTCGGGCTGTGACGTCGACATCTTCTGGCTCCTCGGGTCCGGACGTTGTAGCGGCCCCGGTGCGGTCATCGGGTCCGATATCACCATTCAACGCGGGAGCCCGCCGTGCATCCGGAACACGTGGGGCACCGCCTCGAAGGGCCGCTCCTCACGTGCAGGAGTACCTTCCCCGGCCCGCGGAAAACACTGCGAAGACCGCCGTCCGGGCTGCTCCGAGGCGTCTAGAAGGGCGACAGCGTCAGGCGCAGGCCGGTGGGGGCCGTGTCCTGGATGTAGGAGGCGAAGCCGGCGACGTCGTCGAAGGCGAAGCCGTACGCCTTTCCGTCCTCCGTGGCCGTGTGCACGGCCTTGGAGTAGTGGTTGGTGAGTTCGGTCCGGTAGAAGGCCGAGGCGTCGGTGGTCGGCTGGTCGGGGTGGCTGAGCAGCGTCGAGCGGTTGAAGCCGGCGCCGAGCACGGCGGCGACCGGGCCGGTCGTACCGTCGTTGGGGGCGGCGAGCGCTCCGTCGCAGAAGAGCACGTCCCGCGTGGACGGCTTGCCGAAGGAGACCTGGGCGGGTCCGTCGAAGGTGAACCGGTCGCCGCGCACCCGGCCGGTGAAGGTGCCGGCGTCGGTGGTGACCTTCAGGTCCCGGCCGGTGTAGGTGCTCCACACCTCGTCGATGTACGGGGCGAGGTAGTCCTCGGCGAACAGGCCCGAATCCAGTCCGTGTCCCGGTGCGATGATCCGGGTGTCGTCCACGACGAGCCGCGAGAACGCCTCCACCTGCCTGATGGCGCCGAACACGGCGCGGCGGCCCCCCTCGCGGAAGGTGCCCGTGGTCTGGTCCTCGGAGCCGGTGAGCCGGATGCCGAGCGGCACGCTGAACATGTCGACCATCGTGGTGTTGCAGAACATGCCCGCGGAGTTGTAGGTGAACTCGGCACAGTCGTGCAGCACACCGTAGTTGGGGTCCGAGGTGACCCAGCCCGCCGGGTACTGCAGCGCCGCGTGGCCGTTGCCGTCCGTGACGGCCTTGAACTTGAGCTTCGCACCGAGGGCCACGTAGACACGGCCGGACATGTACGGCAGGGACAGCCGGGTCCCGCCGCTGCCGGACAGGCTGATCGCGTAGTCGGTGAAGCCGTCGGCGCCGTTGTCCGACAGGGCGATCGGGGCCAGGGTGCCGTCGGGGGTGACCCGTACCTGACGGTCGTCCTGGTTGCCCACGATGTAGAGGTGCACGCTCGCGTTGTCGAAGGAACCGCTGTTGTTGACGACCGTCAGCGGGAGGGAGCCCGCGGCGGCCTTCGTGCCGGCGGGCGTCTTCGCGAGGGCGTGGGGGGCGAACGCGGCGACGGCGGGCGCGGCCACGGCTGCCCCACCGAGAGCGAAGAGGACCTTCCGGCGGCCGGGGGAACGCTGGTGACGGGGAGTCATGTGGGGGGTCTCCTGAGGTGGTCGTGGGGGTTCTGGGCGGCGTCGACCCGGCCTGGGACCTTGGGGCGTGGAGGGCTCCAGAGGGGTGAGAGCGCTCTCAGACCGTGCGTCGGCGCCGACGCACGGCCTTGATGGTACGGACCGGAACGACCCCCGCCAACAGGTCCGACTTGTCCCTGGATCCGCCCTGACCAGCGGTTACTTGAACGGCGTACGAGAACCCCACGATTGCTTAAGCGCTTCTTAAGCGTCGTTTAAGCCGGGGACATCAGAGGCCGGGTCGGGCCGTTCCGCTGTCGAGCAGGGTCTCCGCGCCGGCCAGGATCTCGGTGACGCGGAGCGCGAACGCGGCGTCGCAGGGGTGCGGCCGGCCGGTGTCCGCGGCGGTGAGGAGCGCGTCGACGGCCCGTCCGAGGGCGGGGACCGCCCCGTGGGCCGTCTCCGGCAGGACGGTGACGCCGGACTTGCCGCGGAGCTCCACGGTGGCGCCGGCGGCGGCCGGGGGTGCGGTCAGGCTCAGGGTGACGGCGCTCGAAGCGTCGCTCGTGTGCTCCAGTACGAGATGGACGGTGTCGCCGGGGCCGTGCGCCGCCGCCGACACCCGCCGGGCGTCTCCGAGCAGGGGCAGCAGTACGGACAGGGCGTGCGGGCCGACGTCCCACAACGCACCCTTCTCCCGCCGCCAGGGCGAGACCGCGAACGGGCTGTCGCCGGAGGTGAACACCGACCCGAGCCACTCCGCCCGCGCGGTGAACCAACCGCCCGCGCCGGCCTGTTCACTGATCCACGCCGCCGGTTCGGGCTGGAAGCGGGTGGTGAAGAAGACCACGGAGGCGACCCGCGCCTCCTCGACCGCCTCCGCCACCGCCCGCCCCTGCGCCACCGTCGGGGCGAGCGGCTTGTCGAGCAGCAGATGGCGTCCCGCCCGCGCCGCACGGACCGCGAGACCGGCCTGCACGTCCGGGGGCAGGGCCACGGCGACGGCGTCCACGTCGGCGATCAGTGCGTCGACGTCGTCGTACGCGCGCGTGCCGTGCCGGTCGGCCAGTTCCTCGGCGGCGTCGAAGCGGCGGCCCCACACGCCGGTGAAGTCGAGTTCCTGGTGACCGCTCAGCGCGGGGGCGTGTGCCGCCTGTGCCCAGGGGCCGGTGCCGAGCAGTCCGATACGCATGCCGTCGTCTCTCCCGTGCCGTGTGTCCGCCGCCGGCCGGTGGTGCCCGGCCCCCTGCCGGGTCCGAGCGTGCCATACCGGCCGGGGCAGCGGGGTGCCGGGTTCTCGCCGATTCCGACCAGTTGAGCAAATGGGATGAATGTTTCGGTGTGATCCGGGTAGGCGCCCGTCACACTCAGAGATCAGTAGAGAGGCGCTTTCGTGCTGGTACCGGATCCCAAGAGGGTCAGACAGTTGCTGACGCGTTACGCGACGCTGCGGATCGCGCAGGCGGAGCGGTACTCGCCCGTCGCGGCGCGCGAGCTGGAGGACATCACGTACACGCTCTGCGTGATGACGGGAACGGCCGGTATCCGTGAGGCCGTCGCCCGCGCGGACGCGCTGCTCACCGGGGAGCGGACCTCGGCGGACATCCGGACCGCGGGCGCGGACGAGGAGAGCGGCCGGTCGCTGGTCGGGTGACGGCTCCCGGGCTGTGTTCCGCCGTTCCACCGAAGCAGGCAGGTCTCCGGCTACGAGCCGGTGCTCGCGACGGGCCGTCGCCCGTGGAACGCCGACCGATACGCATACGGTGTGGTGCCCACCACCTTGCGGAACCGCTCACGGAACGCCGTGGGCGAGCCGAACCCCGACTGCTGGGCGATCCGTTCGACGGTGTGGTCGCTGTTCTCCAGCAGGTACTGTGCCCGTCGCACCCGCGCCCGCAGCAGCCACTGCACCGGTGTGGTGCCCGTTTGCTCACGGAACCGGCGGCCGAAGGTGCGCTCGCTCATCCCGGCGCGCGCCGCCATCGCCCCGAGGGTGACCTCGTGCGCCAGATTGTCCTCGAGCCATTCCAGAAGCGGCTCCAGAGCCGACCCACGGGGCACGGGCGGGTGCTGGTGCACGATGAACTGGGCCTGCCCGCCCTCCCGTTCCAGCGGCATGACGGACATCCGGGCCGTGTTCGCGGCCACGGCCGAGCCGAGGTCCCGGCGGATCATGTGCAGGCACATGTCCAGTGCGGCAGCGGCGCCGGCCGAGGTGAGGATCTGCCCGTTGTCGACGTAGAGCACGTCGGGCTTCACCTCGACGCGCGGAAAGTCGCGGGCCAGCTGGTCCGCGGCCACCCAGTGCGTGGTGGCGCGCAGCCCGTCCAGCAACCCGGCCTCCGCCAGGACGAACGCACCCACGCACACCGAGGCGATCCGGGTGCCCGCCTCGGCCGCCCGGCGGAGCGCCGCGCGGACGGCGGGGGAGAGCGGCGCGGCACCCTCGGCGCAACCCGGGACGATGATCGTGTCGGCGTCCGCCAGGGCCTCCAGCCCGCGGTCGACACGCAGGACCAGCCCGCCGTCCGCCACCACCTCGGGTGTCTCCGCGCACGGGCGCACCCGGTAGGCGGGCCGGCCGTCGGGCAGCCGCGTCCAGTCGAAGGTCTGCATGGGGGCCGCCATGTCGAACGGGATGACCCGGTCGAGCAGCAGAATCGCCACGGAGTGCATGAACGCCACGGTAGACGGGTTCCCGCCAGCGACAAGAGCCGGGGCAGCGGTACGGCGACGGCCGGGAGGGCAGCTCGGCGGTGTTGGCGGGAATCCGTTGGAAGCTGTCGATCCGGCCCCTGGGTGATCGCCCCCCGGGCCCCTAACGTGGGCCGGGAACCGCTGATCGCACCAAGGAAAGAGCCCCGGTGACCAAGTTCCTGCTGTCCGTCCACGTCCTCGCCGCCATCATCGCCGTCGGTCCCGTGACCGTGGCGGCGAGCATGTTCCCGCCGGCCGTGCGCCGGGCCGCCGGGGGCGGCGGGCCCGCGGCGACGGCGGTGACCACGGTCGGAGTGCTGCACCGCATCTGCGGGGTCTACGCCCGGATAGGAATCGCGGTGCCCGTTCTCGGGCTCGCCACCGCTCTCGCCATGGGGGTCCTGGGCGACGGCTGGCTCATCACCTCCATCGTCCTGACGGCGGCCGCCGCGGGCGTCCTGATCGCCTTCGTCCTGCCCGGTCAGGAGGAGTTCGTCGAGCAGGTGGCGGAGGGCCGCTCCGTCGACCGGCAGGCCACGGTGCGACTGGCCACGTCCACCGGTGTGTTCAACCTGCTGTGGGCGACGGTGACGATCCTCATGATCGTTCGCCCCGGCTCCACGACGGGAGCCTGACCGCGCCGGGCCCGGCCGGACCGGGGCTCGCGTCGGCTGCCCCTCCTGTCCCGGTCTGCGTCAAGTCGTGCGGGCGAATTCCCACTTCATGGTGTCCGGGCGCCTACACTCGGCAGTCGCGCCCCCGCTCCGGGGGCGACGAGCAGAGAGGCGCGTTGCCGGGTGTTCCAGGATTCCCCCATCTACGACCGACTCATCGCGGAGTGCGGCGATGTGCCCGCGCAGGTCCGCAGGGAGGCCGAACGAGTGAGCAGGGAACTGGAGCTGGTCATGCGGCCCCTGCAATCGTCCGGGTACACCCCGGGCCTCGACCGTCCGCAGTCCCCGGGCAACGGCTGGCAGCGCACCGCCCTGTTGTCCGGCCCCCGGCCGCACTGACCCGGGGGAAGGGCCCGTACCACCGCGCCCAGGCGTGGTGACGGGCCCTCAACGCGCCGTGGTGCGAACCCCGTTGATCCCCGGAGTCTCTTTGGGAGCGGGCCGGGCCAGCCACTCGGCGACGGCACGGGCGATCGGCTGTCCCGTCTCCACCTCGACGAATCCGAACTGACCTGACTGATTGCACTCCAGGAACCACCACGTCCCGTCCGTGTCCTCGACGAAGTCGAAGGCTCCGTAAGCCAGTTCGGCCTCGCGTAGATAGGTGTGGACGGCGTCGGCGGTGCGTGGCGGCACGTCGACCGGCTCCCAGGGGGAGGGGGATGTGGCGAAACGCACATCGACCTCCGTCGGTTCCGCGTCCGGGGCCGTCGCCTTGCGGGCGGCGAGCAGACGCTCGCCCACGGCGGTGAGCCGGATGTCGGCCCGCTTCGCGATCCGCCGCTGGAGCAGCGTCGGTCCGAACGCCACGGCGGCGAAGTCGGTGTCCGGCGCCACCCGGCTGGTCGGAACGGCCCGCGGCGGATCCTGCGGATGTGCTCCGGAGACCGGTTTGACCACCAGGTCCGGGAAGCGCTCCGCGAACTCCCGGGCGGCGCGCGGGAAGGTCGTGATCACCGTGGCGGGCACGGGCAGGCCGCAGCGCTGGGCCAGTCGTAGCTGCCATGGCTTGTGACGGGCCTGCCGGGCCGCGTCCGGATGGTTCATCCAGCGGGCGTCCGAGCCGCGCAGCATGCCGTAGAGGGCCTGGGCGGCCTCCTCGGTCAGCCACGGCGACGGCTGGGCCGCCCGCCCGGCCGGGGTGCCCGGCCTGCGCACCCACACGGACCGCAGCCCGCCGATGCTCACCAGCCTCCCCCCGGCGGAGAGATGGCCGCGGAAGCGGCCGTGGACGTATTCACCCGAGAGCGAGACCCCGCCGGTCAGATCTGCCGGGTCGAGGCGCACCACCGGCACCCCGGAACCGTGCAGATGCACGATCACCATGTCGGCGGTCACGTCCTCTTCACAGGTGAGGATCAGTACGGTCATCGTCTGCGGTCCATGGTCAGTCGTCGAAGTGGGTCTTGGACCCCGCGGTGGATGTGGTGGTGCCCACCTCCCGCAACAGTGCGTGATCGCAGGCCGCCACCCGTCCGTCGACGAGTACGTTCAACTGCAGCCCAGAGTCGTACACATACGGAGTGGTTACGACCAACTCCGGTGCCGGACGTGCGTAGTTGAGCGCGAACGGTTGCATCGTCTCTCCCTCGTCGGTACCGCGCCGACCAGCGACGGGCCACTGCGCGCCGCCGCTTGGTCCGCCGACTTGTTTTGGCTTCCAGAGACTTATACGAATCGAACGGGTGGTTGGTTTCCTCACGGAGCGTAGTCATCGGCGGGTTCACGGTCCGGTCGCCGGGGCATCGCCCCGAGGGAACGTGCGCCGAGGGAGCCGCGCATGGTGCGCAGGGCGAGCAGCAGGACGCCGATGTCGTCCAGATAGACCGGGTCGGGCAACAGGTCGGTCGGCAGCACCAGGTAGAGGACCGCACCCCAGAACACCCAGCGTGGGCCCGTGGGCAGACCGGCGTCCCGCAACGCCCGCCGGGTGCGGACCAGCCGCACCAGGACGGCCACGGCGCAGGCCAGCACGGCGGCCGCGACGACGGCGACGATTACCACGGTGGTGGTGTCCACGGGGTGTCCTCCTCCAAGCGCGGCGGGGCAACGGTCTCTCTGTCTGGATGCCCGGTAACGGCCCCGGCTATGGCATCCGCCGGACGCATGGAGCATTACAGGTCATACCCATGGCCCAGCCGAGTGGCCGTGCGGGGCGAGGGCGCCTAGTAATGGTCCACGTAACGTCGCTCCTCGTGCGTCCGGGGCGAGGAGCGGCCTCAGCCTTCTTCATGGAGCCGAGCATGACCACCTGCTCTTCATCACCCTCCTCGAACACCTCGAACGGATCCGCGATACCCGCCGGGACGGACCCGGCCCTCCCGTCGGCACCGCCGACGACGCCCCCTCCGTCCGCCCCGACGGTCTCCGCCACCGGCACCGGCCTGCTGGACCCGGCCCCGCTCAGCACCGGGGATGCCGTCGGCGGCCTGATGTGCGCGGCGGTGTCGGACCGCCCCCTGGAGGAGGTCGCCGACCTCATCACGTCGCTGGCGCGCTCGCCCGAGCACACGCCGGCCGTGGTCGACGCCCTGCGCGCCGTCGGAGTGAGCCGGTCCGTGGAGGACGTCGCCCGTCTGGTCGCCCTGCTGACCCGGCCGCCCCGCGACGCCGACAGCGCCGACGAGGTGATCCGGGCCGCGGCGGCACACCGTCCCGTGGCGGACGTGACCCGGCTGGTGGCGCTGCTGCAGAACGAGGAACTGGCACCCCACTGCCGTGAGGAGGCGCTGCGGGCAGCAGCCTCCGGCCGCTCCGTCGAGGAACTGATCGAGCTGATAGACCAGCTGGCCGCGCAGGAGCCACCGGAACGCTCCGGCAGCCCGACGACGGTCCCGTCGGCCCCGTCCCGCTCCGGGGACGACCACGGCGACCGAGACGACGGCGCGTACGGAGACCGGCACCGAGCCCCGTACCGAGCCGGGAACAGCGGCCGGGACGGGGGTGGGGCCCGGAGGAGCATCCGGGACGACGAGGAAGCCGGGGACGGGCGCGGAACGGCGCCGGAGGCCGGATACCGGACCCTCCACCGCGGTGCCCGGGGCGCGGCGGCCCTGCGCTCGCGACACCGGATCAGGCACCACCGGCCCCGCGCGCGAACGGGGCAGGGCACGCGGCCCGACCGGAGACCCGCCGGCGCCGCCCCCGAGCGTCCGCCCGAACAGGCGGACCGGTCCCTGACCTGGTCCAGCTGGCTCGCCGCGGTGGCTCTCGCCCTGTGCGCAGTGGCCCACTTCCCCCCGCACTGCGACGGTTCCGCACTGGGCCTGCACGCCCTCACCGTCGGCCTGTCGGTGCTCTGCACGGCGCTGGCCCTGATCCTGGTGGTGCGCCCCGGCGCGCTGGTGCTCGCACCGGCGGTCGTCGTACCCGCGGCCCTGGCCGGGGCGCACGCCTACGGCCCGTCCTTCCCGTCCGTCTTCCTGTCCCGGGCCGTCCGCCTCGCGCTCGCCCCGCAGTGGCTGGCCAGCGCGACGGCCGTCACCGCCGCGCTGCTGGCGCTGACGGCCCTGCTCGTCCGGGTGGCCTCCCCGTTCCCCGGCAGGCACTGGGCGGTGTGGCCGGCACCCGGGGCACACCGGATGCCGGACTGAGCGCGTGCCGATCGAGGAGGAACGCCGGGTTCACCGGGCACGGACCGGGAAAGGCCCTACGGGCCCGAAGCCGCCGACTGCCTGTCGGCGGCGGGCGGGGCCCCGCGCTCCTCGCGCTCCTCCTCGTCGGCCGACGGGCGACGCGCCGCCCTGGGACCGAACTTCAGGCGCTCCAGCGTGCGCGTCAGCTGCCGCACGGGCGACGGGGCCGGCGTGCTGCCGGGCGGCAGGGCACGGGGTCCGGAGGCCGCGGCGGACTCCCGGTAGGCGGCCAGCGCCTCGTGCGCGCTCTCGGCCGCCTCGCGGTACAGGTCGCGGGACTTCGTCATGGCCTCCAACGCTTCGGCGTACATGGCGACCAGCCGGCGCTCGCGGGCGAGCTCCTCCTCCAGGGTCAGCAGACGCCAGTCCTCCCGCAGCGCGGTCAGGGCGGCCTCGGCGCCGTCCGGCAGCGGACGCGGCAGCGCCGCGAACCGGCTCACCGCGTCGACCAGCTCGGCGGGGCGGGTGCCGTCCAGGAACACCGCACGCACCGAGAACTCCCCGGTGTCGTAGCCGTCCGGGACAGGCCCGCCGGGCAGGACCACCGCACCGCCGCGCGGCACCTCGACACCGGAGTCCCGCAGTGCCCAGTTCACGACCCGCAGCTGGTGCGGCGCGGCCCGGTGCTCCACCACGCGATGCCGCAGCCCCGGCGGCAGCCAGTGGGCGAGCGGCAGCCGGCCGCGGTCGTCCGTGGTCATCGCCTCGTGGACGACCACGTGGATGTTCCACCCGTTCCCGTCGGCGCTCCGCGCGCAGGCACGCAGCAGCCGCCGTACGGCCTTGTCGTCCTCGGACAGTGGATTGATCTCCCCCAGCCGCAGTCCCGTGGCCGCGTCGTGGTTCCAGTCCGGGTCCGGGTCGTCCAGGGGCCAGAACATACCTGCGGGGGAGGGCCATGTGTGGTCCCAGGGCCGCTCGGCCTCGGCGACCAGGACCCAGCGCTGCCCGTCCCCCTCGGCGGGGCCGACGCTCAGCCGGGCGCGCACGGTCACCGCCCCGGCGACCCGGACACGGGCCTGGAACACCCGGTCCGGCGTGTCGTGGCGCGTCTCGTGCCCCGCTTCGGGCACGTCGTCGGGCACTTCCAGGAAGGCGTCGATGCCTCCGCCGCCCTCCAGCCGGGGCAGGGTGCGCCGGAGCACGTCCAGCGCTGAGGCGCCGGTGTGCCGGCCGGCGGTCAGCCAGACGGACGGAGGGATCGTGGGGCGGGCGGTGCGTGAGGTAGGCATGGGTCCAGGGGTGAACGGGGGCACGTGTTCCTGTCATTGTCGTCGCTGTCGGGCGGCGGACTGACGAGGGTTCCGCCGGGCGGCGGTCCTCGTCCGCGGTTACCCGCGCGGTGGGACTCTCATGTGCCACGTGTCATCCCCGCACGCGGGGCCCGCGCACGGGGTGTGTGGGGCACACACATGGCGGAAGGCTTTCACTCGTGGTCGCGACAGTACCCGGTCCCCACAATGGAATCCGGTGAGCAGGGCCGACCCGCCATCCGCCCAGGGGAAGGCCCTGCTCGCACCCCGCCGCCCACCGGACCTGGAAAATCGCCGACGTTATCAGTGCCGGGGCATCCTTGTCGCATATTCCAAGGGAAAACACCAAAGCCCTCCTCCGGTCGAGCACACACCGTAGCGTCGACGTCACGTTCGCGGTACAGCCGTGCGATGAGGGGGGATCCGGCGTGCCCGGAATCGACGAGAGTCTGCTGGAAGCCATGCGACTGCCTGGTGCGCGGGGTGCACTGGTGGTCGACTGGATCAGCGGACTCGCGCTGGGCGCGGTGGGCGACGCTCCGGGTGACGACCCGGAGGCGACAGCGGCGGAGACCGCCGAACTCGCCCGCCTCGCCATGGAGAGCGGCACACTCGCACCGGCCGACGGCGGCCTGTCCGTCGCCTCCGTCGCCTCCGGCAAGGAACCACCCGTCCAGGACCTCATCCTCACCACCGTCGACGCGTACCACCTGCTCCGGTTCGTCATCACGACCTTCGACAGCACCGTGTTCCTGTACCTGTGGCTCGACCGCCGTGACGGCAACCTGGCCCTGGCCCGCATCCGGCTGGCCGAGATGGCGGACCGGCTGGTGCTCGGATGACCACGGCGGCGCCCATCGAGGGATCGGCACCCACCGGCGGATCGGCGCCGGCCGTGCTCGGCAGTCTCGCGGCGGACCGCGCCACCGGGGCCCTCTCCACCGAGTCCGGGGTCTTCTACCTGGCGGCGGGGCACGTCGTCCACGTCGAATCCGTGTACAGCCCCGACCTCGGCGATCTGCTCACCGGCAGCGGTGCCCTCCCGGCCGACGGCTGGTGGGAGGCGGTCGAGCGGGCCGGGGCCCGTCACCGCGTCGGCCGCCAGCTGGTCGACAGCGGCCGTCTCAGCGCGGGAGCGCTGGAACTGTGCCACACGGGCGCGCTGTTCGACGCGGCGTACTTCGCGCTGGCCCAGGACACCGCCGCGCTCCGCTTCCGCCCGGAAGCAGCGCACTGGCTCGGCGCGGTCCGCCCCGTTCCGGTGCACAGTGTGCTGCGCGAGTCGCGGCGTCGCCGCGATCTGCTGCACCGCATCTGGCCCGACCCCGCCGTCGACACCGCCCCGCTCACCCGCGCGCCCGGCGCCGACCCGGCGGACCTGCCGCCCCGCCGCGGCCGGACCCTCGCCCGGGTCGACGGGGCCAGCACCGCCGCGCAGATCGCCTCGGCCCTGGCGTGCCGCACCTTCCACACCCTCGTCGAACTGCGCCGCCTGGCCGCCGCCGGACTGATCGCCCCCGCACCGCCCCCGTCCCCGCCCGTCGTCACCGTCCCCCACGGCACCGGCGAAGCCGGCTCCGCGTGGGACGAGCCCGACACAGCGCTGCTGCGACGGCTCCTGGACGCCTTGGAGGCCCTGTGATCCGCGCGCGTCGACAGCGTGCCGAAAGGAGACTGCTCATGGCCGTCGAGACCGACGTGCTGGACGAACTGCGTCGGCTCCGTACCCGGGTCCCCCGGCTGGCGGGATCGCTCGCGGCCACCGTCGACGGACTCGTCCTCGCCCACGACGTGCCCGACACCGAACCGGAGGGGCTGGCCGCGCTCACCGCCGCCGCGCTCGGTGTCGCGTACCGCGTGACGGACGCCACCGCCCGCGGTGAGTTCCGCGAACTGCTGGTGCGCGGGACGCGGGGATACGTGGCGACCTACGCCGCGGGAAGCACCGCCGTGCTCACCCTGCTCGCCGACGACCGGGTCAACGTGGGCCGGCTGCACCTGGAGGGCCGGCGCAGCGGAGCCCGCATCGCGGACCTGGTCGCCATCGGAGCCGGCCCCGGAGTGGGCCGGCACGCCGACCGCGCGGCGCCCGAACAAGGCCCCGCACCCGCCTCGGACGCGGACCGCCGGATCGGCACCCTCCCGGTGCGCGCTCCGCAGCGGCCCGCACACCGGCCCCGGCCCCAGGCCGGCGGCTGAATCCAGGCTCTTCCTCCCGGCCTGCCGCCGCGGCACGACCCGGCGACCGGCCAGAACAACGATCACGACCGAAGGGAAACCTCTCATGGCCAACACCGAGACCGCGCTCAAGGACTGCCTCGGCTCCATCGACGGCGCGACGGCCGCCGCACTCGTCGACTACACCAGCGGCATGGCGCTCGGCACGATGGGCGGTGGCAAGGACTTCAACCTGGAGGTCGCCGCCGCGGGCAACACCGACGTCATGCGCTCGAAACTGCGCACCATGGAACTCCTGGGGCTGAAGGACGAGATCGACGACATCCTGATCACCCTGGGCAGCCAGTACCACCTGATCCGCCCGCTCAAGGGGCGCGGCGGGAACGGACTGTTCCTGTACCTGGTCCTGGACAAGGCTCGCGCCAACCTGGCGATGGCTCGCCACCAGCTGCGCCGGATCGAGACCGACCTGGAGGTCTGAGCCGGGACCGAACCGGACCGGTCCCGCAGCGGCGCAACGGGCGTGTGCCCTTCGCGCGTACCACGCGCGCGTCGATGGGGGAGTGGAGCAGGTCCATGCGGCGGTGGTGGCGGGCGGCGCGGAAGCGC